>CAYVHK010000056.1:21211-23283 GCA_964451145.1 uncultured bacterium
AGAAGGCGCTGTTTCAGGAATGGTGGCAGGATTAGTATTTACTGCTAGTTATATTATCTACTTTAAATTCATTAACCCATCGGCTAACACTCTGCAACATTGGTGGTTTGGTGTTTCGCCAGAGGGAATTAGCACGCTTGGCATGTGTCTGAATTTGTTACTAACACTTATCATATCTAGCCTAACCGCCCCTCCGCCTCACGAAGTTCAGGAACTGGTGGAATATATTCGTACCCCAAGCTAAGGATATTATATAAAAAGATCATGGCATTATTAAGCTCATCAGATAAAGAGTTTTGGTATGAAAATGGTTATATACTTATTCCCAATGCAGTACCAGTAGAAAATACAATTGCTGTCGTTAATGCCATTTCTAAGTTCACTGGTAAAAATCTAGCCGAACCAAAAAGTTGGTATCAAGAACCTATGATTCACGGTGGTATGGTGAATATGACCCATAATCAAGCTTTATGGGATAATCGACAAGAACCAAAAGTTCATCAAGCCTTCTCTGAGATTTGGAATAGCGAAAAACTTTGGGTGACTTATGATCGAGCCAATATGAATCCACCCGTTTGCCAATATTGGAATCATCAGGGAATGATACATTGGGATCTCGACATGTCGGTGCGTCCATTGGAACTTTGTGTACAAGGAGTATTGTATTTAACCGATACGGCAGAAAATCAGGGTGGATTTCAGTGTGTGCCAAAATCTCATCATCAATTAATGGCCTGGTTAAAAAACACAAAACAACACCCGAAAGTTGAAGATATAGTAGGTAACGTGAAGCCTGTTTCTATTCCTGGGAAAGCTGGCGACCTACTGATTTGGCATAGTGGCCTATTGCATGGTAACGGTCATAATACTTCTGACCAACCCCGCTATGCTCAGTATAGTGGTATGCAACCAGAATGGACTGTACGATCAGCTGCAGGGATAATTAAAGCAAACAAACAGCTGCGACAAGATCGTATTCAGGCTTGGCAAAATGCTCCTTATCAGCGAGCTGTAGCTGACGCCATTGGTGTACCCGAAGCAGTAGTTGAGCAATGGCTGAGACAAACCCACGAAAAAATAGACGTTCAAGTGGTGGTTGATACTGTTGTAACACTACCCCAAAACGGTTACGTAGAGGCAATTATACAGGGCAAACAACAATGTTTATCTATCATTGCGCAAATCGACCAAAAAACATTTCGTTTAAGTCGTAGCCATGCCGAACGCTTAAATATCCCTTATCAAAATCATCTAAACGACCGAGCCATAGAGAATATTCGGCGATTACCAACCGCTCAGTTTACACCTCAACTAGAAAACGATGATCTGGATAATTTGTCTTATCTTTTGGCCAATAACCAAATTTTGAGTGTGGAAGGGATTGTGGAGCTTATCTCAGGTGAATTTGGTCTTGACAATCGTTTGCCTCCGGCCAAACTCACTCAACTGGGACGACGCTTAGTTGGTGTGGATATTTGGCCTTAACTTGTTTTTCAACAATAAGACTACATCATCAAAAACGACACTACTTAAGTAAACAGTGGTAAACGTTGACCATTCCAATTGGGGAATAACATCTCATCATCGGTTATCGCCAAATGTTGACCTGCAACCTCAGCGAATACAGATCGAAAGTCCGTAGTCACCGGTAGATCACGCTGATCTTCCAACTGATCAACGGATAATTCTGGAACCGAACCGTGAACTTTCCCTCCATCTACTTGGTTGCCGAGAACAAACAAGCAAGAGCCTCGGCCGTGATCAGTTCCGCCTGAACCGTTTTCGCGTACCGTTCGACCGAATTCAGTCATCGTCATGATTACTACATCTTGACGGTATTCGGCGAGATCACGCCACAGAGTAGTAATTGCATTTGCCAATATTTTAGCTTGTCGAGCAAAAGATCCGGTCATCGTACCTTGCCGGCGATGTGTATCCCAACCGCCCATTTCGGTGAAAGCTATTTCCAGTCCAACATCGGCTTTAATCAATTGTGCAATTTGACTTAGGTTCTGTCCTAATCTAGATCTAGGATAATGAATACCATTTGTTGGCTGGTATTCATTATTCTG
>CAYVHK010000057.1:0-22866 GCA_964451145.1 uncultured bacterium
ATACGCTCGTTCGGGTCGTCGTTTCATCAAACTTTTTCAGGCCGAGTCAGCTCTGACAGTCTCTTTTTTAATTGATAATAGTGCTTCAATGTGTGTGGGTGATCCGAATAAAATTGACCTGGCAAAACAAATTACTACCGCCCTTAGTTACACCGTGTTAAACAATTCTGACCAAGTACAAATATACACCTGTCAGCAAAATCTAATCCCTAGTTTCCCTTTGACCCACGGATTAACCCAATTCGACCAACTAGTAACAGAAATGAATAATATATCACCTGCAAGCTCCTCTAACCTAGCTGCTTGCTTGCAACAGTTCGCACAACTAAACCGACCGGGTTTGGTAATTTTAATATCCGATTTTTTTGACCACTCGACTTACCAAAACATCTTAACATCTTTGGTGGGTCAAAAGTTTGAGATAGCCCTAATTCAGATTCTGTCTCAAGAAGAACGAAAACCAGATTTTATTGGTGAGGTCCAGTTAACTGATATCGAAACAGGTAAAATCAAGGAAATCGTCGCTACACCAAAGACCTTATTTACCTATCAGAAAAAGTTGGAACAATTTCTCGATCAAATCAAAATTTTTTGCCGACAACTTGGTATGACCTATTTACAAGTGTGTAACAAAACCCCATTAGAACAGATTATTTTGAAAGATCTCCGACAAGTCGGGTTAATTAAGGCAGCCTAAATACCATTGACCTATTTCATCCATTTAAGGATAAGAACAACTAAGGTACAATTAATAATGTTTGTCTCTCCTTTATCTACAGACTGGCTAATTAACAACCAATCTTTTAAAGCAAATATCAATAACTGCCATTCACGGTTAACTTTAAGTAACGGTTTGATTCGCCGTCAATGGAAATTAAAGCCAAATTTGGTTTGTGTGTCTTTCGATAACCTAATGACTGGCGAACCCCTTCTAAGAGCAGTTGAGCCGGAAGCCGAAATAACAGTCAACGGAAAAGAATATCAGGTGGGCGGACTATTAGGCCAATCTAACTTGGCTTATTTAACAGAATCGGTTATAAACGAACTGATTGTCGACCCGTCCGCACTAATGCTAACCGATTGGAAAATGGGGCAAACCATCGCCCGATTTGGCTGGCTCAAAAACCGGCACCATGCTCCCAATTCTGATTGCCCCCCCAAGGGAGTAAGAATATCGTTCAATTTTATACCGTCCGACCAGTCTTTTAAATTAACTGTTCATTATGAACTTTACGATGGAATCCCAGCTTTGTCTAAGTGGGATAACGATGAAAAATCAAGATGATCATCCGTTAATGGTTGATCGTTTTACATCAGAGATATTAGCTCTAGTGCCTTATGAGGACCCAGTTGAGTGGAGAGAAGTTCCGATTCAACCCCCAACTCTTCATGTCGAAACAGATTACGCATTTGGTGGTTTTTCACACAAGAATAGTAGTCGACACACCGTACACTGGCTAACGGATGTGGATTTTAAAACCCAAGTCAATTATGAATTACAAAATCCTTGTCTCCTAAAGGTGAAACCACCAATAGGTCCAGCTCAGAATGTGGCCACAGGCCAAACTTGGGAGTCCTTTCGAACATATGAATTGATTTATGATACTACTGACCGGGAGAGGTGTGGTTTGGCTTTGAGGAGACTGTATCGAACCATTTCCCCTTGGGTAACAGAAAACCCACTGATTTTGCACGTTGTAAGTACTGAACCGGAAATAGTTCACCAAGCTATTGATCAAGCTGCTGAATGCGGATTTGAGATGCTGAGTCTGAGTTTTGGTAGCGGGCTCGATATGGAAGACGATTCCAAAGAAAATTACCAAAAGTATCAGTTGCTGGAGGATTATGCTACCAGTAAAGGCATTGCTTTAGGGGGATATTCATTACTTTCTAGTCGCCGTGTGCAACCAGATGAGGATAACATTGTTAATCCTAAAACAGGCCGACTTGGAGGGCAAACACACGGTTACTGTCCGGCTTTGGCTTCGAATTGGGGACAGAATTATTTTCGTCTTCTGCGTACCTTCTTTGAAAAAATGGGTTTTCGTCAGTTCACACACGATGGTTCTTATCCAGGAGATGTTGATGCGGCGGAACGTCAACCTTTGCAAAAAGGTGCCGAGGATTCACAATGGGTTCAATGGCAAATTATTACCCGATTCTATCAATGGCAACGAGAAAAGGGCGTTTACATTCGCGTGCCAGACTATTACTATCTTAGTGGGGCAAATGAGGCCGGGATGGGCTACCGAGAGGTTAATTGGTCGTTGCCGCGTATACAGCAACAGATTCATACTCGTCAGAACATCTTCGACGGCACGTGGCAAAAAACACCCAGTATGGGTTGGATGTTTGTTCCACTGACGGTATATCATGGCGGAGGTAACAGTGCTACCATCGAGCCGCTAGCAGACCATCTGGATCATTACGAAATCATGTTGGCCAGCAACTTTTTACAAGGAGTACAAGCAGTCTACCGAGGTTTACGGCTGTATGATACAGAGCAAACTAAAACTATGGTCAAGCGCTTGGTATCTCTTTATAAAAAGTATCGGCATATTTTGGAATCCGATTTGATTCACTTGTGCCGGGCGAATGGCCGAACTCTGGACTATATGCTACATGTAAATTCTACCCTAACTGAGAAGGGGTTTTTGTCAATTTTTAATCCAACATCCGGTCCGATTGAGCAGAAAATTCGCTTGCCGCTTTATTACACTGGTTTGACTGATACTGCTCAAGTCAGTTTGCAAGACCAACCGTCAGTTATTCATCAAGTTGACCGTCATTTTTGCATTGACTTATTAGTCAAAGTGCCAGCCCACGCATACACGTGGCTTGTAATTCGTTAAAGATTAAGCCTGATACGATAATGACATAAATTATTACCTGTAATTTTTACGTCTATCATGATCTTAATTCTACGAAAATTGTCGTTTTTTCTTTATCGCTACTTATTAGGATGATGAAGATATTCAATCGTCTACGGATAAGTGATAATTAGGCTATTCGTGCCTGCGATTTTGACCAATATATTGTTGCCTGAAAGTGTCAAGGGAAAAAACTTGGAGGGTAAGTTTGCCCAACCAATATTTTTTACATTCGGTTCTTTAAAGAGGTGACGAACAAGGTTCTGCTGACTAATAATCTGGGCATAGATGGACTGTTGGTTAGTCAATATGTTTGTTAATGATGGTCGGTAAAATTTGCTCTGAAATTCCCTATATGACAAGTTCTCATTATTGGCGTCGCCAGTTTCTAGCAAAGTAGCTCGCTTATCGGTAATTTTCCATGTTGTTGACAGACCTTTCATCAACATTTTCTGATCTTTTTCTTTCATATCTAAAAATGTCTCTGCCTCTAAAATATTCATTTGCCAAGGACCACAGGTTATTTGGGTAGAAAATCCAGTCGGAGTGTAAACCCATTGGATCCCAGATTCTTGACTTTGAACCACTAATTGTAAGGGTAGCCCTAGGTTGATCTGATCCTGTTTTTGTCCGATTAAGCTGAAATATGTTTTTAGATGAAGGCGCTCTCTTTGGCCATAGATAGTTGCAATGGAAAAACGATTAACAGTAATTTGGTGTGGCAAGAAGGGAAAGACCGAAATCAAAACAAATAAAAACGGTACCACAATCGATAAAATCAAGTAGTGCCGATACGTTTGTCGATTAACCCACCATAGTACCAAAAAATAGGATGAAAAAAAAATGACCAAATATAGGATCCGTGGTGAAGAACTAGGCTTGAGAGACTTTAAATGTTGATGGATTTGTTCTCGGTAACGACGAAAGGGTTCATATTGGCCTTCTGCCTTTCGGGGTGAAACTGCATAATTTGAAAAAAAATCGTCCCCAAATTCATCAGTTATTTGTTCCAAATCAAAGGGAATAACACCTAAACGACCATGACCAAGTGAATATAGTCTGATATTTGATGATTGGGATTTTTTTTCTGTGTTGAGAAATGGCGAAAGAAAGTGTGGTTGTTGATGATTATCAACCGATAACAATAAAGTGCCACCACGGCAGATCCAATCTAAGATGGCTGTCTGTTTAGCTGGTGGGAAATAGCGTTTATTTAACCGAACCTGATGCAAAATCATTAAATCAAAGCTCTCGTAAGCGATCCAATTCGTTGGCAGTCCGGTGGGTGTAATGTATTTGACGACAGTTTGATCAGTTAATTCGTCAACATGACTACGAGTCGGTGATACAACCAGCACGAGTACCGAACCTACCGATTTAGGAACAGACGGAGACACTATGTTTACCAAACGTTGTTCCCCAAAATTACTAACTAGTTCAAGTTTTATTTCTACCGAATAATCTGGTATATAGACTAGAAAAGAGAAACGCCGTCGGTCAACTGGTTGTAAAATTAGCGGATAAAAATAGGTTTGGTCTCTTCGTCCATTGATTACTTCATTCACCTGTAACTGAAGTTGCCCCTCAAACGGTTCGTGCTGACTGATAACATTTACCTGAACCGTAGTCCAATGATTCGCCTTGTAACACTGATCTATGCCTACTTTAATCGAATCAAATTCAATTTTGGCCGTGGCAAATTGTCCTACTACCAAAATCAGCAATAAGAAAATAATTGGCACGTGAAACTAAAAACCGCCGAATTCCTTGGGGGCATGGTTTCGATGAAGTGGATCAACACGAGGCGAATAACCTTCAGGGAATTTTTCAAAGACAGATCGACCGTCTTGGAAGAGTTGCCAAGCATCGGGCGTTTGAGGAACTGGATCTGGCTGTGGAAATTCACGCCAGTTTTGACCATCTAACGGCTCTTCGTAGCCATCAGCTTGAAAACGGTCAATCAGGTACTGACGATGGGAATCAAGTTGAGATTGGAAGGATGGGTTGCCTGCCAAATTCCTGTCTTCTAGTCGTTGACCTAAGCGACGAATTAGCCACTCCTTTCGATCAGCCGCAGAGTATATGTATTTGAAATCAGAACTAATCAGTGCATACAATCCCCGATTACCTTGACTATATTGACCGATGACGGGTTCACGATCCATCGTGTCATTGGCTATTTCTGCTAGATCAAAACCAGCATGTTGTGGATGAGTAGATTGGCCAGCTGCATTCAAGCAAGTTGGTAAAACATCAATCAAACTAACTGGTTGCTCACATTCAATGCCGGTCGAAAATCGTTCTGGATAACGAACTAAGAGTGGTACACGACTTGCAGAATCCAAAAATGATCGTTTACCATAACTATTGAAATCACCTAGTAATTCACCATGATCCGAGGTAAACAAAATTAACGTTTGGTCCAAAATTCCGTCTGCAGATAGTTGATCCAAAATACGACCCAGTTGATAATCAATTTGGGAAATAGTTGCGTAGTATGCGGCTTTGGTTAATCGTAAAAGGTTCATATCACAACCTTGATCACGATATTTGTATCTATTCTGGAAGTGATTCCAGTAGGTTAGAAAATCGTGACTTTCAGGCGGAATATGAGGTGGATCCATTTCGACCATTCGATACAAGCGATTCCAAGGTATCGGTGCCTCAAATGGTGGGTGTGGCTTAATAAAACTAGTCCAACAGAAGAAGGGCCGATTTCTATCTCGCTGGCTAAGAAATTCCAGAGTCTTATCGCCCATCCAGGTTGTATGGTGTAACCGCTCAGGTAGTTGCGATGGTTGTGGCACATAGTAGTATTCGCTTCTTTCACCTTGCGGTGCCACAATATGATTGTAACCATTTTGGTTCAAATATTGGCGAAAGTCATCCTCGCCAGCACCTTCCTCAGAAAAAACACGTGCTTCGTACCCCCAAAGTTTTCGGCTATGGGGTGAGAAGTGCATCTTGCCTATACCCTGTGTTTGATAACCATCTTGGTTGAGGTACATCATCAATGAAGTCCGGTCTTGAGGCATGGGAGAATTAGAGGTTGATCCGGTTTTATGCGGGTATTCACCCAAAAGGAAACTGCAACGAGAAGCTACACAAACTGGGGAGGCGCAATAAGCTGAGGTGAAACTAGTTCCTTCTTTTACTAGTCTGTCTAAGGCAGGGGTTTGAATGATAGGGTTACCCAAAGCTGAGATAGTATCAAACCGCTGCTGGTCGGTCATAATGGCCAAAATATTGGGTTTTTTCATATATTGATCTCCTACCAGGCGAGAAATCGGTTTGGTACGGGTCGTTCGATAAACCGATTATAAAAAATGAAACGGGTTAATAGTGATTAATATCCATATGGGATCGGATTTGAAATCGAATCAACCAAGTATAAAACAATCTTATTTAGAATGTTAAGAAGTTTTTAGCTGATCAAAGTTATAAATTTCGATTGGATCAGAACTAACCAGTATTTTTGTTTTGTAATTCTGAATTCTTAGACCAATAGTAGATTTTAAATAGTATAGTAATTTTAGATCTTAACCTCTTGTAAATCGGCCTTATCTAAATCACCAGTACCGAGTTCAGATCTTTCAGCTGAGCGAATATATTTAGCTAAAGATCGTACTGATTCTAGTTTTTCACTAAGTCGTTTTTCATCAATAATTTCTAGCATCATTTGATCTAAAATCACTGGATCGGTACTGACCATGATTTTTCCGGCTCGCCAAACTGATTTAGCATCATATACTGGTCCTCCGTTGAAACTAGCATACAGGCCGTCAACTATATTTAGAACCAATTTATCTTTGATGACAGTATGAGCAAAAATTTCGCTAATGGCGGGGTCACAGTTTAGCGGTTTGGAATGGAAACGGCTAGTGTTGTTGACACTACCAAAGGCTAGGTTTTTAAGACATCCGCTAATGCCAGTAATACCATGATGTTTTAAAACAGGCACATTGATGATAACAGTTGCCATCTGAGTCAAGATTCGGCTGTAGAATGACTTCAACATACCCTTTTCTCTGCGACTGGAAATATCCTCTGTAGTTTCGTAAAAAACTTCTTGGTCGTATCCAACACCACCGCTATCGGTTGCAAAACATTTGAGACCTTGCCCATCCATATTGATTTTGAAACCGGCATCAATTAAGTGCCGGTGAAACCGATCCCAAACAATCACTTGATTGGCCAAAACACCAGCTGTATAAAGACCATCCACAATCCGTTGCACAATGGCAGGATGTGTCGAAAGTTTCCGACCATCTGGTTCCCCAACTGCAGCCAATGGGTTTATTTTGATGGCAACAATATCATTGGGCAATACCAGACTTTTCCAAGCTGATTTGATGTCATCAGCTTGAGTCAATTTCACCAAAGCTTGATCGACCATCTCTCCAATGACATCAGGTCTTGACTCTGATTCTAGCCATAATTTTTCGCTAGTTGCTTCAACTACCGGTATTGGTGGGATTTCTTCAATTTGATCAGACAAGCTCAGTTGGGCCACACTTGTTGAGGCTAAGCTCAAGCCAGCACCAATTGAACCGATGGTCGTTTGTTTTAGAAATCGACGGCGAGAAGAAGAGCAACTATTTGGTTCTATTTTCATCTGTGTATTTAATTTAAATCTAATACGCTTTCGATTCCATGCAGACCGTTGGGAGCGTTGACAATCCAACGAGCTGCTCGAATAGCTCCTCCTGCAAATGATTCGCGACTTTGAGCACGATGCACTACCTCTAATCGCTCTCCCGCTCCGGCGAAAAGAACAGTATGGTCTCCGACGATATCCCCACCTCGAATGGCATGAATACCTATTTCTTTGGAAGAACGTTTACCAACTAACCCTTCTCGACCGTACACTCCGACTTCTTTTATATTTCGGTTCAGCGCATTAGCAAGTACCTCAGAAATTCGAACAGCAGTTCCACTTGGAGCATCTTTTTTGATGTTATGATGAGCTTCTATGACTTCCACATCATATTCGTCGCCCAAAACGCGAGCCACTAAATCAATTGCTTTAAACAACACATTAACCCCTAAACTCATGTTGGGTGACATCAGACAAGGGAGTTGTTGTGCCAGTTGATCTATTTCTTGTAACTGTTGATGGTTGGATCCAGTGGTACCAATGACCATAGATTTACCACCAAATCTCTGGTTCGCCTCGGCTACTTGCCGTAAGTGCTCAACTGTTGGAACTGGAGCGGAAAATTCAATTACAACATCTCCCATTTCAATCACATCGGTCAAGTCATCACCGATAGAAACGTTGAGCTGACTCACACCGGCATTCAATCCAGCATCTTTACCCAAATCGGGATGATTGGGGGCATCAATTGCGCCAACCAAGACCATGTCAGATTCTTGCTCGACCAGACGAACCAACATTTTTCCCATCTGCCCACTGGCACCACAAATAATAACTCGAATTTGGCTCATGACTGATGTGACTCCTTAACGAATATAATTTTCAAACGAATTACCTGAAAATTGTAGTCCGATTTACGTAATTAGTTAATTGTATAGTTTAACGTTGCTTTCCATTTTCAATGTCAATTTCTTTCAGCATTTGTCCAGTTTTTTTAATGCTTATTTGAATGGTTGAGTTATCGGCTGTAGTTGATTTTATCCGTTCTAAGTAAGTACGTGTTTTATCGTTCCATACGCCATAGAATGCTCGGATTTCTGCATCTGCCTGATTAATACTAAAGTCCGGTGGCATAATTGAGTCATTGCTCAGAAATGGCCGGCTTCTGTGGCCATAGTAGATTTGCACTGTTTTGCGTTCCACTGGTGTGACACGTGTCGTGGCCGTGTGCAAAACTGATACATTGAATAAAATGGCTGTTCCAGCAGGTCCATATAAGTCACATCCAATGGAACGATCCAGCTGTTTTTCCGTCTCGAGGACTTCGTCTTCTATTCCTTCCGGCGAAATGGAAAAACAATGTGTTGTTTCATCAACTTCGCTCAAGTAAACCATCAGTTGAATATAGTCAAGACGTAAAGGATGCTCGTACCAGTGTGGACGGTCTCGGTGCCAGCCTTGGTTAAATTCACCATCGTAAGCAGCCATGTGACGCAGACAAATTTCTGAAAAACAGATTGGGCCTCCCATCAAAGTTAACAATGGATCAATAACCTGTGGATGACGAATCAAGTGATCAAAATCTGGAGTTGAGGCCAGAGCATCACAATTGATGGTCTGATGATGACCAAATGGATACCAGTAGTCTGAATGGTTAATCCGGTCATAGTCATAATAGGACAAAAAATTGGTCACCTCTCCATCGGTGAAAATTTTGCCCAGAGAAAGGTAGCCATGATTTTGAAAAAATTGGTAATCTTCTGTTTTCATTCTTTTTATGAACTAACGGTTAGATAATTCTTATTTCGCCCATCTTGTCAGATGAGGCATAAATGGCATCTAGCATTTTCATCAAGGTTACGCCTTGTTCAGCAGAAGATATTGGTGTTTTACCACTTATTACACAATCAATGAAGTGATCAATTTCAGCTCGATAGCCGTTAACACCTACAACTTCTGGTGTTATATCTTGATCATCTTTATAGATAGTCAAAGGATCAATTTTTCCACCAGCTAGAGTGCCGGCAATTTGCGTATAACCACCACCAGGCAGATTAAGAGCCCAAGTGGCTTCAAGCATCAGAGTTGCACCATTTTCAAATCTGATTTGAGCGAAAGCAGAATCGTCGACGTCATATTTAACATCTTCTGGCACTAGATGCTTAAAATGAGAGAATGTAGCTCCCAAAACTGCAATAGGCTTTGGGGATCCCATCAACCACCAACAACGATCAAGGGCATGAACACCAATGTCAATTAGTCCACCCCCACCCGAACGAGACTTGTCTACAAACCACGCACCAGCACCAATCGGAATGCCACGCCGGCGGACATAACCAGCACGGCCAAAATAAATTTGACCTAGTTCTCCATCATCTACCATTTTCCGTAATGATTGTGCATCAGCCGAAAAACGCAAGACTAGAGCATACATTAAGGTCTTATCGTTTTTGCTTGCAGCTTCAGCCATAGCAATGGATTCCTCTGCATTACGAGCGGGAGGTTTTTCACATAGCACATGCTTGCCCGAATTCAGTGCATCAATAGTGACTGGTGCATGTAGGAAATTAGGCAGGCCAATACTGACGACATCAACTTCCGAGTGTTCCAACAATTGACGATGATCATTAAAAACATGATCAATGTTGTTTTCTTTGGCAATTTGATTGGCTCGATCTTCATCCATATCACAAACGGCGACAACTTCCGATTGTGGATTTTCAACATAGCCCTTCAAATGCTCACAACCGGCCCAGCCTAGGCCGATAATGCCCGCTTTGATTTTACTTGACATACTGATAATAACTCCTAAAAAATGTTTTGTGATAGTTTTCTATATTAGAGAGATTAGAGAGATTAGAGAGGAAATTTAATTCGCTGACCGCTCTGAGCGGAAGCGTAAGCTCCTAACACCATCTCAACGGCCACTCGCCCGTCATAGGCATTTGAAGATGGTGGTATATCGTCTTTGATATGGTTAATCCAAGCCCGGGGAATACTAGCAATACGTTCACCATGTCCGGCTGGTATAGGAATGCCCAAATCTTGCCAACCAGGTTTACCATTTTGGTAAATCTTTAGTGCTACTGCATTTTCTGGTCTTTCGATATTGCAGGATGGACCATCCCCATAATTTTGGATAACTACGCCTTCGTCTCCGTAAATCTCGGTTGTGTTTTCGCCAGCTAAGGTAACAGAAGTGTTGATAAGGATTGCCATTGTACCCATACCAAATCGGTAAATGGCAACCCCAGTGTCATCCGGCGCCACATCGGTCAACACATTATCAATTTCGGCCATAACACTAATTGGTTTACCTAACATCCAGTGAATAAAATCAGTTGCGTGCGAAGCATCATCCATAAACATACCCATATTTTTGATCGGATCTATGTGCCAATTAGAGTCACCGGTAATAAAATTCTGGTTGAATAATGCAGGAATACAATGACGTCTTCGTAACAGACCAATTCGCCCTAACTGTCCATTGTCTATTAAGTCTTTCATCCTTTGGTTAGCTAGATCCTCTCGCATTTGATGCGCCATCATAAATCGAACACCGTTCTTTTCGATTGCCTTGATCATACGATCGCAATCATTTAATGACAGCGCCATTGGCTTTTGACATAAAATATCTTTACTGTTTTCTGCGGTGGAAACTACCATTTCAGCGTGTCGGTTGGTTTCGCAGGTGATAATTATAGCGTCAACTTGCGGGTGGGTAATAACGTCTTCTACATGGGGAGTGTAAAGGATACCAAACCGATCTGCTGCATTTTGCCCACGTTTTTGATTGTCGTCCCAGCAGATAACTAACTTGGCATCGTCAAAATTCGACAACTGGTTACAGTAAGTATTAACATGCCCATGAGCGAAGCTGATTATTCCGATACCAATTTTTTCTGACCCAGTTATGATTTTCATATTATTCCCCCTTGTTAAAATCGCAGCTACTCCTCTGTCATTTGGGTCCATTGGTCTTAAAGATTAAGAATCTATTTATTCGTTAATTTTTCACTCTGAACTTATATTAACAGAACACACTAATTTTTTATATTTCTTCAAAAAGACTGATCAATTCGTATAGCTAACTGAGGTGAATTTAAACCAGTCTTAACGTTATCATGGCCTGTGAAAGGAAGAGAAATTTCGAAACGAATTTGTCCTTCCTCCATCCAATTATATATTCCAAAACCTAACCCTAATGAAACGCCATATTGAGGAAGTTGAGGGTCTTTCTTATACCAAACATATCCACCATCCGAGAAAACATAACTCATTACACCTCTTGGATGCAGATACACATATTCGATATTATATGAAAGTAGACGATTTCCAATAAACCGACGTGGTTCAAAACCTCGCAAGCTGGTTCCTCCCAAATAGAATAGTCTTTGTGGTAGGTAATCTGCTTTGTGTAATAGACCCGCTTGACATCGGAGATTAAGTGCTTGGTTCTCACCAATTCGATTATATCGTGTCAATTGTATGTTTAATTTGGTAAAACCAAGATTATCGACCGTTGACTGATGTGCCTTCTCAACAGTTGCGCAACCTAACCACCCTGTGGTTGGCTTTTGACTCGGCAGAGACCGATCGCGAAAGAATCTAGTGTAGGTGCGCTTATCATTTCTAGTATCTACTGAAAGAGTCAAAATAGCTGATTGTAGGTCAATGGTCTGAATTCGTTGATTGCCTCGCTTGGGTTGAAATTTATTTACTAAACTCCAGTCAGTATACTTGTTTAAATTCCCATGAATTTCGTCAGTCAAGATTAGCTCAAGGAAACAGATTGGAGAAAATTGTTGCTTTAACCAAACTTGGCCGCCCAATCGTTCATAGTAATCCAAACCGGCAACACCCAGAATGTCAGCATGTAAAAAATCTTGAAAATTATATTGACCCACATTGCTAATTACGTCGGCTACCCGATAAACAAGCAGGCCTGCTGTTATTGATGGTGGCTTATCTTTGTTCCAACGCCAAGTTTGCTTGGCTCCTATCTGGTAGTACAACGGCCGATCGTTTTTTCCACCTCCAAACAACCGTGTCATTGATAGAGTCAGGGATAGCCAGTACTTACGCCACGGCGTATTACGGTTTTGAATGGTAGTATTTCCGCCCAATGTCCAACCATCCACCCGATTGAAGTCTACAATGGGAGAAGGGGAAAATTTTAACTGAGGTTTCCAAGGTTGATAATCTGGTTGTTTCCGCACCTCACTATTTTTTATTTTCTGAGTCATAATAGGTTTATGCGAAAGTTTTATTTTACCATTCTCACCTGTCTTCAAAGAGACTAAACAATCATTATTTTGTGACTGATTCGAGGAAAAAATAGATTTTTTCTCCCCTTGCCAAATTTCAAAATTAGCTAAAAAATCATCTGGCAAATCCAGTATAATATTCCCATTAGGAGCGTTAAGATTTAATCCAGCGGTTTCTTGATCCAATACTTTTAAGTCAATATTACCTAATTGAGTAGAGAAAATGTTTTCTCCTCCATTGAGAAGTATTTGACCTTTGATCTTTCCTTCTGCCACATTGATCTTATACCGGCCTGTGGTCTTTTGGAGCTCCACATCTCCTTTTTGTGTCTGGATGTTGACATTTCCTCTTAGCTGATTCAACGAAATATTACCTTCGATAGATTTGATAATAATTGACAAATCTGATGGTGTCCGAATTTTTAGATCCAATCGATTAAGCTGATGATTCTCAGCTAAGCTCATATGAACAACATCGTCAATTTTATTGATTATCAAATATTTACTTACTGTCGAATCAACTGTATCTTGAACGAGTGATGTAGTCTTAAATTCAATTTGATTACCGCTAATTCCTTCAATAAAAATATTTCCAACAATGGGCCAGTCAATTTCTAAGGCGTAGACATCGTCATAATTGATATGGCTTTGGCTAGCCCAGTTTGGTATTAAAAACAACTCAGAAGAAATGAGTAAACAGTTGAAAATTATCCAGTAAGCAGAAAATTTCTTCACTATTGATCCAAATGACAGAGATCACTCAGTTCGTCTAGGAGTGTCAGTTGTGGCATCAGCCAAGGGTTGTGGATTCATCAAAAAACTAAGATCGTCAGGCTGATCTTCTTTGGTAATCTCTAGTTCTTCCCAGTGATTATCTGCTACTTTCTTTAACTGCCACTGATCAAGGATAGAAAACTGACGCCACCGCAGTTTGATAATCTGGCGGTGGTCAAGTTCCGACAGATACTGATCTATCAAACCAACGTTCGTACCCAAAAGCCGAGCAATTTGAGTGCGAAAAAAAACGAGTTTAGTTTGCAAAACACCTTTTTTAATTCTACCAGTAATGGCTGCTTGTTTAATTAGAAACAAGGCCAAACGTGATGAAACAGACCGTGCAATTACACAATCAAGCGGATAGCTGATTTTTCTAAACAAGAATTTACGAATCCACAAGTTGAGTGAAGGATGCTTCTGCAATAGCAAATTGAACTCCCATCGGGGTATTATCAGCAAACGAACTGGGTCAATACTTTCAGCCGTAATAACTTCAGAGAACTCATTTACAATCGGGCGTTCACCAAAAATGTCTCCCATCTCGACGACCGCTTTAGTTGTTAATTCTGTTTTGATGGTATGTTCCTGTTCTTCTGATGATTCATCATCAAAAATACTGTCTTCAGCTGGTATTTGCAATTTTACCCGTCCAACTTCAATCAGATAAACGACTTCACCCAACTCGTCAGCATACTGAATCGGTTGGTATCGGTCTAATTCTATCGTTTTGAGAGTTCTTTCTCGAATGGCTTTGGCTGGGAGATATTGAAAAATATTAAGTCCTTTGACAGTCCAAAATTGCTCTTGAATCTGATTTTTTTGATTCATACCACTAATGTATGTCGAACCTATTGTTTGATCGACTGGAAAGAGGCATAATGATGCCCCAGAGAAGTTAGAGAATTGCTTTGATCAAATAGTGTTGCCCAGCCAAGAGCTCTGTTCTTTGGCTGGGCAGAGAACCAAGCATATCTAGTAACATAGTCTAAATGTTCTAAGGCTGGGAGGACATCTTCCATAAATTTTAATACCTCTTCCTTGGTGTGTCTGTTGTCCTCAACTGAGTTTTCTTTCCAATCAGATACAGCAAATTCAGTAATCTAAATTGGACGATTGTACTTCTCATGCACCCGATGCAGTTTTTTGATTAATCTTTGAACGCTTTTCTCACCATAATGGTGGATGCAAATGAAGTCGACTCGTAGACCAATCTCATCGGCCTTCTGCATGAAATCTATCATCCATTTATTTTCTGGATTAACAGTAGCCGGCGATCCTAAGGGTAAGCCTATGGTCTCCAATTTGGGCCAAAGTTCGATCGCCTCATCAACAGTCATGTTCGACTGATTGGTGCTGTTAGGTTCGTTGAATCCTAACACAAACTTTATTTGGTTCTGATTTTTCAATTTTAGTAAATAATCAATGTCTTCATCCCTAAACCATTTTCCCCAGAACATAGGAACAAACTCAACATTTTTTGGTCGATCTGCGCTCAGTTCACGTCCCCAACTATAATACCAATGGGGTTTTAATTGTGATATTTTAGATGACCACTGGTCGGTACACTGACTAAAACAAGCCCCCTTTTTACTTGAAATCAGTATTTGTTTCGTTTCTAGATCAGCCCAAGCACAACATAATTTTAGTAAAAGCAAATGAGCAATTAAGACTTGATTCATGCAGTTTTTTGTTCTTCTTGGTTTAGAAAAATTTCTTTAATTGCCGTTGGCAGTTCGTTAAGAATATCGGTTGCCATCAGGCTGTGTTGACCAATCCGCTCAGCTGCCAAATCCCCAGCCAAACCATGCAGATAAACACCTGATACCGCTGATTGTGTTGCGGTAAGTCCTTGCGCCATGAAACCAGCGATTAGACCAGTTAAGACATCTCCAGAACCGGCCGTCGCAAGACCAGAGTTACCTGTTGAATTTAGCCAAACCTGACCTTCCGAATCTACGATGGTAACAGGCACGCTTTTTAGTACTACTGTTAATTGGTGAATCCGAGCCAAATTAGTAGCGGCATCAATCGGATCTTTGGCAATACTGTCAATTGATCGGTCAATCAGTCGAGCCATTTCACCCAAGTGAGGCGTAATTACTAACTGACGTTTGTTGGATTTTGATAACATTGATAGCAGATCAACCGATTTAGCTAAGGCATTGAGACCATCAGCATCAATTACTGATGGCTGAGTAAGAGAACACAATAATTGGCGTATCAATTCCGCCGTTCTTGGGTGTTGAGACAAACCTGGTCCGATAGCGATAATGGTTTTCTTCTGGTTAATATGGTCACAAATTGCCGATTTAGCTGATAGATCGAGGGTGCCAGCTTCTGTGTCGGGCAAGGGTAATGTCATGGCCTCAGTCAACTTGACAGCCATAATTTGACTCAATTTCTGAGGTATACCGAGTGTCACTAAACCAGCGCCCGACTTTAGCACTGCTTGACTCGTTAGTGTGGCCGCCCCTGTCATACCAGTTGACCCCGCTAATACAAATACTCGACCAAATGCTCCCTTATGGCTATTGGCCGGACGTATCGGAAGTGATAAATCTGTCATACCAGTCCAGTAAGTATTAATCATTTGCTCTGCGACAACCGAAGAAGGGAAACCAATGTCCACGACCTGAATCTTCCCAGACAAAGTTGCTCCCGGTTCAATCAACAAACCGACTTTAGCCAAACCAACAGTGATTGTAAGATCTGCTTTAACGGTTTCACCTAGTGGTTGCCCTGTATCAGTATTTAAACCAGATGGAATATCAACTGACACAATTGTTGCGTTAGATTTGTTGATTGTTTGAATTATCTTTGCCAAATAACCTTCAATTGGACGACTTAGACCAATGCCAAAGATTGCATCGATCAACACATCTTGATTAAAGGTTGGTAGAATTTGCTTAGCATCAACGATCGGTATACCCAAATTCTGGACAATTTTAAGATTTACTTGAGCTGAGGAGCTAAAGTTATTCACATCAGAAACCAGATATACCGTAACAGATCGACCTAAGTGTGCCAGATGACGAGCCATGACTAATCCATCACCGCCGTTATTACCCTTTCCAACGATTACACCAAATCTTTTTTTGTTTGGCAATTGTTGTTCAATGACTTCTACCATCATCCGCCCTGCATTTTCCATCAAGACTAAAGCTGGAATGCCGATTTGTTGTATGGTCTGTTGGTCAATCCGTCGCATTTGGTCGGCGGTAACAACTATCATTCTAACTTTCTCACATTCTAAATTGATCGGTATGCATCCTCACGGTAGATCAGGACTTGTGCCATGTTGCGTGGAATAGTGACCTGTAGGGCTTTTCGCTTATTTCTGTCATCTTTGACTATTAACTGAGTGCGGAGCATCCCAGTCATGGTGATCATGCCAGACTCAAAATAGACCCACATTTTCTGCTTAGTATAGGGATTAATAATAAACTCTTCATTAGGAATGAAAAAATCATAATCTGGAAAATCGAGTTCAACAGCCTTGTCAAATCCTTCTAGAACTAGTTGATCTGGTGGTATATTGGGTTTATAACCACTCAGCTTACAAGTATTCAAGCGTGCCGGACCACCATCATTGTTGGTTAATTCCAACGAAATAAAAATGGCTATTTTTCGATTGTCATCACGCGTGACAAACCAAGTATCTTCAATGATTTGTTCGACAGTCAGACCAGGAATTTGACGGTGACGATCATATAAAACCGCTAGGATTACCATCAAAGTTAAACCAAGCAACGTCCAATTGCCAATTGGCGTTTTGATGAATTCGAATAGTAAATGTAGTGTCTGTTGCAGCATTTTTGTTTTTGCTGTCTTTGTAATTGCGAATCTATTCTTCGATAGCAGTTAATGTCGCTTCAGATTTACCATTAAAACCGGCTACTACTTCAAATGTACGTTGACCGCTACCTTTTACCCTAACTGACGGTGGAAAGTACGCATACAAGGCCGTATTCCGTGGGTTTGGCGACCGATTGGCTTCCGAACCATGAACCATCAAGCTATGAAAAAACAAGCCACTTCCAGCCTTTAATGGTACATGAATTTGGTCTGATATGTCGATATCCGTTCGGTCAGTGAGTCGTTCGTCATGTCGACGTGAAATTCGTCCCCAGTCCTGTAATCCCCACAGATGGCTTTTGGGAATTACCTTGAAACAGCCATTTTCTGGGTTAGCGTCGTTGAGAGCAATACTGACTGTGACTAAAGTTGGGGGGATCATTGGCCAATACGCAGAATCTTGATGTAAACCGTGCGCCGAGCCGTGAAAAGCCGGCTTAAACATCAGTGTGCTACGAAAAAGAAGCAAATCACTCCCGATTAGATTTTGTACAGTTTGTACTAATTTGGGGTGTCGTGCCAAATCAAAGAAAACGGTCGATAGATGTCCTGTTCGTTCGATTTTTCGCAGAACCGGATAGCCGTTTGATTCCAATTTTTCACTCTTTTCTGATTTTATATAAGGCTCACGCTGAAAGTAGCTGGCCCGCCGGTCGCCAGTCCTAAAATAATCTTTAGCTTTTTGATGCAGAATCTGAATTTCAGTTTGGCTGGACCGAACCTCGTCTAATGATAACAGGTTTTCAATGACTAGATAACCTTCAGATTCAAAATGGCATTTTTGATCTTCTGCGTTCATATGAATTGAGTACCTTTAGCTAATGTCCGTATTTTTTCATAATTTTTTGAAGTTTGTCAATCGGAATAGCATGAATGATTCTTTCTTGTTTACCATAGGTCGTTGTTGCCATAGTCATCGAATTATAAATCGCTTCTTCGGTAGACTCAATTACCGCTTGATAGAGGGGGTCTAGCTTTCGGTTCTGAAGCATCCTCAGTGATAATACCGAATTATTGCTTCGGCGAGGAATTTTGTTTGCCGTTGAAAAGGCGATAACAAACTCTCCACTGCTCATGGTACTCGTTGTTCCAGTACGAGCTAAGCCGTGAGTGGCCCTCAAACAAAGTTGTCTAAGTTGGCGGTGTGTCAGCGGTGCATTAGTAGCAATGACAACAATAAATGATCCATCTTTTCCTTGAAATGGGAGTAGATCCGGAATTTCTTGTCCGATTGGTACGCCATCAATGCGCAGTTGATGGCGACGGCCACCATTAGAGTTGACCAGCACACCCACCATATAGCCTCCCTGTTCACTTGGCAGTTGACGAGAGGCTGTTCCTATGCCGGCTTTAAACTGATAGCAACGCATTCCCATACCAGCTCCAACGCAACCTTCATCAACTGGCCCCCCCGTTGCCATCTGAATTGCTTCTATGGCATGTTCTGGTCGAACATGTAGGCCACGAATATTGTTTAAGTAACCGTCATAGCACTCTCCTACGATTGGCAAGGCGACGTAATTTAGATGACGAACAACCCCTTCATGTACCGCACCTACCGATAAGGTATTGGTCAGCATAATTGGAGATTCAATATAACCCGCATCGTTCGTCCAAGACATGCCAGTCATTTCACCATTTCCATGAATGGTGAAAGCCGCTCCAATTACTAAGTGGCTATCCATGTCTGGGTTGGGAATAACAGCAGTTACGCCAGTCCTGATGTCGTTTCTTTTGTTAAGTGTCACATGCCCCACACGGACTCCTGGCACATCGGTAATAGCGTTATATTGTCCGGGATCATAAATTCCAATTTCATAACCCAGATCTCTAATCCTAGCCCTTTTTTCATTGCTTTGCGCTAAAATCAAACCAATCTGATTAATTAGAATTAACAACAGTATTAGAAAAAAACGAAACATAGATAATTTTCTGTGTACTTTCATAGGATTCAACATTCGGATTTATCTAATTTCTAATTATGGCCACAAAAATGGACTAAAGATTCTAAATGACAGACAAAAACTGACCAGTGCGAGGATCTTTTGGATCATCGAATAGTTGCTCCGGTGGTCCAATCTCAATTATACGTCCTTGATCCATAAAAATAATATTATTGGCAAATCGACGGGCAAAATCCATCTCGTGGGTCGCAATGATCATGGTCATCCCCTCGTCAACTAATTGTCGCATAACATCGAGGACTTCTGCAATCAGTTCTGGATCTAAAGCTGAAGTTGGTTCATCAAATAACATTACTTTAGGCTGCATAGCTAAAGCTCTAGCAATTGCTACCCGTTGCTGTTGACCGCCTGATAATCGGGAAGGATAAGTGTCTTTTTTATCCACTAAACCAACTTTTGTTAGTAATTGAAGCCCCAGTTCGATTGCTGAACTATTCCTCATTCGTCTTAATAAAACTGGTGCTTCAATTACATTTTCCAAAGCGGTCCGGTGAGTAAATAGATTAAGTGATTGAAACACCATACCCGTTTTAGAACGTAGTGCTTGGATTTGGGCAAAATCAACTCTTTCATCCGCACGTGCAGTAATTTTCACGTCGTCAATTTGAATGCTACCCTTATGAGGTTGCTCCAGAAAATTGAGACATCGGAGTAGTGTGCTTTTTCCGGAGCCACTTCGACCGATTAAACAGACCACTTCTGCCTTTTCTACACTGAAAGAAATCTGTTTTAGCACATGAAGAGAACCAAAAAATTTTTCTACTTCAACCACGGATATCATTGGATCGTGATCTTCATTTTTGTGTGGACTCATTGTCGAACACCTTTGGAAAATTGCTCTTCAATTCGAGATTGGAAGGTCGAAAAAATGATGGTCAAAATCCAGTAAAAGACTGCGGCAATCAAAAGGGCTTCAAGTTGACGTGCATCACGACGGCCATGCTTGCCGGCTCGCCACAAAATTTCATGCACAAAACCGACGGTCGAAATCAATGCCGAATCTTTCTGCATGGCGATAAATTGGTTTCCGATCGGAGGGATAATCAATCGCAAAGCTTGAGGAAATACGACTCGTCGCAGTGTTTGACTATGGTTCATGCCTAGAGCGTAAGCTGCCTCTTTTTGTCCAACATCAACGGACTCAATTCCCGCTCGAAAAATCTCGGCCATGTACGCGCCATAATTTAGACCCAAAGCGAAAATTCCAGCGGTCATTGGACCTAACCGAATCCCCACCTGAGGCAAGGCAAAGAAAAGAAAAAAAATCTGTAATAATAGTGGAGTTCCTCGCACTAAGGAAATATAAAATGTCGAGGTCGCGTAAGCTAGTGGAATTCGAGACATACGTCCTAATGCACTCAAAAGAGCCAACAGGCTAGCCAGAACAATCGAAGCAATCGACAGGGTCATAGTAAGAACTACACCTTGACCGATATCAGGCCCAGAACGTTTAATAAATTCTAAATCGAGATCGATAGTCTTAATTTTCAGACCAAAGACATTTATCTTCAACCCACTAAATAAAAACAACAAAAGAAAAAACAGGATGGACCAAGATAAGAAAACTTTCAGCCAAAATCGACGTTCTTTTCGTTGACGAATTTGTTCAACTTGGAAACTAAGTCTGTTGTTTGATGGCACAGTTGATTAAGTTTATCCGTCTTTAAAATTTTGATTGATTCTGGTTACAAGCAGCAAAATAAATAAACAAACTATTTCGTTATTTACTTTATAATTCAAAACTCAATTTATTAGACAATTGTACTTATATCTGTTCAAATAAATGTTGACAATTTTGAATATCTGTGGACAAATTTTCAAGACTGTATTTTCTAATCCAAGAGGTTATAGTGTTGTATAGAGCCAAGGCGAAAATTTGGTTATTATTAGCGTGAAGCCATTTAATCTGATCACTAATAGATTTTAAAGACTCGGTCAGCAAATAGACGGTGTCACATTTTCGGCTTAAATCACAAGCTTCCAAATAATATCTTACTCCTTCTTGAGTGTGTCCTTGATCGAATGCCATATTCCCTTGAAGACGACGCAATTCAATCACTGAGGAAGCTAACTTAAGGTCAGAATAATCAACATCGTTAATTAATGAGTCAGCTTGCAGTAGCATCGAGATAGAGTCAACTTCATTATTGTTCTTATTATATAGTTTGTGTAGGTTGATGAAGACTCGCAATCGACTATACAATGAGTTCTTACCATCTGCATTTGGATAATGAGTAAGCCTTTTATAAGATTCCTCAGCTTTAGTCCAACTTTTGTTTTTTTCATAGACCAGCCCTAATAATTCATGTGCTTCCCGCATAATCTCGTTGGCTTCATTCAATTCAGTAGTGATCAGTTGATGATAATTTTCAATAATGTCCGTCAAATTATTCTTAGCCCGCTCCAACTGATTACTATTTGCAAATATAGCAGACTTCAGTAGTTTTGATTTGACCACGTTGATCTTAGAACAGGGATGTAATGGGTCACTTTCTAATCGAGTAAAGATAATCAAGGAACGATGTACATAGTCAAGAGCTGCATCATAATTAATACCCTCATCGTAGTAAGTCGACGAAATTTCCTGATGAGTTTTAGCTAAATTGAAAGAATCATTGACAGCCTTCAATTTCCATAGTTTAGCAGATTCCTTCATTTTCTCTATTGCTTCAGGGAAACGACCCAACTCTCGATATAGCCTTCCCAATGCAAGTAATAATCTAGCTCGCAGATGCTGATGAGGTCCGTCAACAGCAATTCCTTCCAGAAAACATTGAACGGCTTTTTCCCGATCCCATATTGAATGATAAGTCACACCCATCAGGTAATATGACATAGCGTAGCCTTCATTATTCTTCATGCTAGCACTAATTTTCCTAGCTTCAATGAAATATTGAATGGCTTGTTCTGAAGACTTAATCTTTTGGCTCATTTCGCCCATCTTGAAACAGGTTTGTAAGCGAAGGTAGAATGAATCCTGCAGAGAAGATTCGTTTGACAAACGGTTATACAAATCTTGAAAAGCACGAAGGGATACCTCTGGCCCAATCTCTCTACTGACTAATAAAGCATTATAAAATTTCCCCCAACACTCCATTATCGGTCGGTCGGCCATACTTTCCAAGTCACTAATCAAACGACGATAATAGATATTGTCTTCTGTTGTGTTTCTAACTTCGATCTCTCGAAACAGCGCTAAGCAGAGTTCGTCAACGGCGTCTTTACCATCAATGATTTCTTGAGCCCAATTTTCTCTCAAAACATCGGGGGCTCCTTCGCTGTCCCAAATACTATGCTTGTCAGATAGTGGCATGGGATTAGCAATAAACTCCAACAGCTTGGAATTTTTTCCGCTATATTTGGCGAATTTTCGGATAAACTTAGTCGATGCTGTGCGCTTGTTAGTTTCAACGAGACCTATTAGTGTATGACTAACACCAAGTAATTCGGCTAATTGCCTTAGACTCATTTTTTTTTCGGTTCTGAATTCTCGGAGATGTTCAGCAAATGTCAGTTTCATGAAAAATGCGTACCTT
>CAYVHK010000058.1:0-240 GCA_964451145.1 uncultured bacterium
GAATCTGGAGCAGCCGCTAGGATCTTGTTTATCATATTTAATTCATCATTTGATAGGATTATAGTTGCCGCAACTGCATGATCCCGCACTTGATCGGGGGTTTTTGCGCCAACAAGTACGCATGAAATTGCAGGAAGTCGTAAAGCCCATGCGATAGATAATTGAACTAGGTTAATCCCTTTTTGGTAGGCAATTTGCTTTAGATCATCTACAACAGCTAGGTATTGAGTAAATAATTTC
>CAYVHK010000058.1:250-15277 GCA_964451145.1 uncultured bacterium
ATTAGATCGTTCATCATCAGCTGGATTCTGATAATCAGGACTGTATTTACCAGTAAGTAGGCATTTGGCTAAAGGGCTATGCGCAAGAATACCTATGCCGAATTGTTCACAGAAATCTATATCCTCTCGCTCTATTTCTCGATCGAACATATTATATCTTGGCTGGCATGAAGTGAACTTTGCCGTTTGAAGAGCCTTACTCATTTGATGTGCGTTGAAGTTAGACACACCAATAAAGCGTGTTTTCCCTTGTTTTTGTAATAATCGCATTGTTTCTATACTTTCTTCGATCGGATATTCTGGGTTCCATCCATGAATTTGGTACAAATCCACGTAATCTACACCTAGCATTTTGAGGCTGTTTTCCATGGCTGTTATGATGCCTCTTTGAGAATAATTGCCACTAGCCTTGGTTGCCAGAAAACATCGATCTCGATAACCTTCTTTGAGAGCTTTTCCAATTATTTCTTCGCTTGTTCGATAAGCCTGGGCTGTATCGATGAGGGTTATGCCATGATCAATCGCAGTACGCACGATTTTAATGGCGGTGTTTTCGATAACTTGTCCCATACCTCCACCGATAGGCCATGCTCCAAAGCCGATACATGAAACTTCTGGGCCTTCTGCACCAAGTTTTCTGATTTGCATAATCGATTTCATTTCCTCTTGAATTTCGGTATTTTACATTATAATTATCTTAAGTAACTGAAGATGTACATTAAGAATAATTTTGTATGACATGAAGTTACGGGTAGATCATATGTTTATTTTCAGCTATATTATGAATGGTAATAGGACGTGTCAACGTATGGGATGCTACTTTCTTTTTTGTATAATAAAACTGAGAAACCGAATTCTCAACTAAGTAATATAAAAATCGTACTACCCTAAAAATAATTAGCTCTTACAGCTTCAGATTTTCGTTGATTTGGAAACAGAAATAATGGTCAATATCCTGAAGTAATGGTTTATTCAAAATTAGACACGAAATATCACACAAGTAATATCAGTTTTGTCCTTCTCTTACTCAGATTGATTCATTTGCTTAGGTTTTGGTCCATATTCATTCTCTCCTAACTCACTATCGGCGATATGCCAAATCAACGTTAGAATTGAAAAAACTACAGGTACTCATCTGATTATTAATCATCAACCACTGCGACCAGTTACACAATCTGAACTAATTTTTATTGGTTTTCCGCTAGCATCTATTATAATTTAATGGTGATAGGACGGAAGAGAATGAAGTTACTCAATCCAGTGTATCAGAAATTGATAGTGCGTATATGGATTCAGTGTCAAAACAAACTAAGAACGTTTTGAGGTTGTCTACTCGAATCAGAAGGGTATTTGGGCTTTTTAAACTTGCATTAGTTACGCAATACTTCCTGAGTGAACCGTCAACGACAATAGTGGTTAAATGCACAAAAAACACCTGTGTTTATTAAGACCAATAATACCTAGCTGACTAACTCAAACTACTTGATTTAGTAAAAATTTTGTCCGCCTTGTAAACAAGCTCAATCAGATTTAATCATTGGTTTCGGGTGGTCAATCCAATGACCTGATGCATCATTTCCCCGAGCCACGATAGAATTTCCGTTCCAACCTGTCAAGGCCTTGACTTCTGGTGGAACAAATCGCATAGTTAGTCCACATCGGCGCCGGTTAGATTGGTTAGGGGCCGATCCATGAAGTAGCAGATCAGAGTGAAGTGAGATTTGACCTGCCTTCACTTCAAAAGTTACTGGCGCTGAACCGTAACCTTCCGCATTTTTCACCGTCTGACCCAAAACGTTTTGTTCCTCCTTTCGACTATTTTCGAAAACGATTTGTCCGTGTAGATGGGATTCAGGAATGACTTGCATAGCTCCATTTCCAAAATCTGCATCGTCGCTAGCCAACCAAACGGTTACTGTTTTGCTCGGTGTAATCGGCCAATAGGAAGCATCTTGATGCCAGCTAACTTGCTTAGTATCTCCGGGTAATTTGCAAAAATAGTGAGTTCCCCAACAGATCAGATTAGCCCCAAGCAAATCTTCTAGATAGTCTAAAATGCGACTATCTGTCACCAAATCGTAAATTTCCGAGTGTTTGCTGTGCCAACCATTGATTGAGTACGCGTCTTTTCCTTCACTTAGCTGCTGTTCTACTAACTGATCAAAATAGCCACGGTGTTGGTCAATCTCGGTTTCGCTAAACACATCAAGCGGAAATATGTAGCCCTTTTGATTGAAGTGCTGAATTTGCTGGGGGGTCAATGTTTGGGGTTGGTTATTTTCAACAGCGAAAAATTGGATATTTCTTTTCAATTCGGGCATAGCATTGGCTATGGGCATATCGAAATCCTCCTTCAGTAGTTATTTTACCTTGTATCCTATGATATAAACGATAATATGTATATCCGAGAAAGAATTCGTATCGAATCTATATTTACTAAATTTGACTTGGAGTTCTGTATTAGTTGGACTCTTTATTTAGATTACAAATGGTTCAGATAATTTCGGCGGTCGTTCCTGATAGCAAGAATATTTGAGGCTAAAATATCTATAGACATTCTAATTCACTGTTGTGTAAAAATACGGTTAACCACAACTCAGAATTCTAACAAAATCTTTCTTTTTTGGACAAGTATCATTTTAGCTTTTATACTATAACCATTACTTCGAAAAAAGAATTAATCACCTATCAAAAATTGACTTTTTGTTATTAAATTGAGATTCCATTAGATTCTTTATCAATTAGTTAAAGTACAGAATTAGGCTACGGTGAAAATGATGGATGATGAAAAATTACTGTTCTACGGGTCGGAGTTTTAACAACTTGACTGCGAGCACCATCTTGCCACTGAACCCAAACACGGGCAGAGTTTGCTGCTTCTAAACCAAAAAGCAGCCTCGTATCATTATGTGAGGCGTAGCTCCCGCCACTATGTGCCTCGTCAATTCGGCGCACTCCATCTTCCGTTTCTACAAAAACACGTGCCATTAATGCCTGTGCAGGAGGAAGGAGAGCGACTCGGATCCAGCTTCCAGCGTTTCCACCATCATTTCGAAGAAGAGTGGCCAATCCCTGTAGATTATTTATCAGGACATCTGTATCACCATCATTGTCGTAGTCCCCAAATGCAGCCCCACGGCTTACTTGTGGTTTCATCAATGCCTTTCCACTTTTTTCTGACATGTCTAAGAACAAGCCATTTCCTTGGTTTCGAAATAGCTGTTTGTGCTTAGCGTAATTACCAATATCATCGAATTGGTCAATATTGTCATGTATATGTCCATTTGCCACAAATAGGTCGCGCCAACCATCATTATCCACATCAACCAAACCACATCCCCAGCTGAGTAGGGGAAAACTCGGCAACCCAGTACCTGATTCAAATGAAACATCGGTGAAAAAACCATCTAAGTCATTATGGTAAAGTGTATTGACCTGACTTTGATAGTTAGTGACTACTAAATCCAAACCTCCATCATTATCAAAATCTGCTAGGTCAATCCCCATACCATTACCGACAGTTCCATCTTCACTCAATGCTACTCCAGCCAAAAATCCAATTTCTTCAAACTGACCGTACCCATTGTTTTGATAGAGAAAATTTGGACTGAGATCATTGGCCACAAAAATGTCACGATCCCCGTCATTATCATAGTCCCCTGCCACAACTCCGAAACCACGACCCGCATTAAGGAAACCAGCTGAAATTGAGTCATTTTGGAAGGTTCCATTACCATTATTCCGATAAAAACTATCAGTTGCTGGGGGATAATTATCAGGACCACAATACACTTTTAAGTTTTCCAATTCGCAACCATCTGTCTCAACTGAATATAATAGATAATTAACAACATAGAGATCTAGGTCCCCATCATTATCAGCGTCGAAGAATGTTGCTGATGTGCTCCAGCTAGATTCTTCAACGCCTGATTCCTCTGTGAGGTCAGAAAAAGTACCATCTCCCAGATTTCGATAAAGAGCATTTATTCCGAAATTGCATATATAGATATCTTCCCAACCATCATTGTCATAATCACCTATACATACGCCAGAACCAAAGCTGGTGTTCCCGACCCCAGCTTCTTTAGTAACATCAGTGAATGAGTCATTACCGTTATTCCGATACAAAATATTTGGTGCGTTCGGGCTCTGAAAGTTTCCACTATTAACTAGATAGATATCTATCCATCCATCTGAATTGTAATCAAAAAAGGCGCAACCAGCACCGTTAGGTTCAGGGAAAAGACGTTTTCCTTTCGCGCCATTACGGTGAAGAAAGTTGATTCCAGATGTCTCGCTATTATCAGTAAATTTAACCCAAGCTCCTGACATGTCAGTGATAAGCAAGGAAAGAATTATAATAAGGCCGTATACTAGACGGTGGAAAAATCGATTAAATAGTAGGATCAAAACTTGATTATTTAGTTTTATTCAATTGCTGATAGATGCGCTTACGCCAACTAAAAATATCAGGATTTTCTGGTTCTTGCTGATATGCACGTTCAATTTCGACCTCAGCTAGCTTTAATTTTCCCTGGCGAAAGTAAATGGAGGCCAGCAACGATTGGTATTCGGGCGCAGATTCAAGAGTTACAGCAGATTTGGCCCATTTGAGTGCCATATTGAGATCCTTTCCTTTTTTTATTAATAAACAAGCCAGAGAGTATTGGGGAGCGGCAACGGTAGGCGCAATTTTTATAGCGGCACGAAAATCTTCTTCCGCTCCCAAAAAATCACCGCGCTCGTATCTAAGTTGACCTCGCCCAAAGTAACCAGGTGCCCAAGAACTATTCTGTAAAATACCCATAGTATAGGCAGATTCTCCTCCTGAAAAATCACCACTTGTTTTGCGCAAATCACCTAATTCTAGGTAGCAGTCCTGATATTCAGGAGCTAGTTTTATAACCTTGAGGAAGGATTGCTCCGCTGATTTCAACTGGCCTAAGGCAACTTCCGTGGTACCAAGATAATATAGGGATAAGTAGTCATCCGGATCAAGCCGAAGAACCTTCTCATATCCTTGTCGAGCCAAACTATAATTACCAAGATTCATCTGTACATAGGCAAGATATCGTTTAGCATCAGTGTAGGTAGGATCAGTTTCTTCCGCTTTTTGAAAACGGATCAAAGCGCCCTTCCAATCCGATTTCATTACCATTTGACGACCTTCGCTAAAATGTAATTTAGCTTTGCTCCGCCGATAGTGAGATAGAGCTTTCTGTCCTGATTCATATTCCTTCAATCGAAAGAATGCCTGAGCAAGTGAGTGATGAAAATTGGGAATTTCAGGTGATAGATCAATGGCTTGAAGATAGAAGTCTCGAGCTGCAATAAAGTTGCGTCTTTTGGCGGAAATTTGCCCTTTTCCAAAAAATGCAGACGCCATTTTCGGATCCAGTTTCAGGGCCGTATCAAACGACGTATTTGCTTCATCCAATTGATTTAATTTAATCAGAATCGTCCCAAGATTGTGGTAAGCTACTGTGGAGGTTGGGTGAAAATCAACCGCCGTCATGTAATATTGTCTTGCTTTTTCATGATTTCCACGCTCGGTTTCTAAGAGGCCAAGTCCAATATACCACGCGGCAGGAACTTTTGATTTGGTGCTCCCGATTGCTTTAAGGTACCATTTTTCTGCTTGGTCCAATTCTTGGATTTTTCGGTAAACATTAGCAAGTTCTCCTTGAACACCAGTAGAATTGGGCATCAAGTCCAAAACACGATGAAAAGCCTTTAACGCCAACGGGAAATTTTCTAATTTGGCTGCTGATAAACCAATTCCGACTTGTGCGGTCGTAATTAGGGGAAACTCTTCTGCTAACTGCTCGTACAGGTGTAAACTCTGATCCCAATTCTTGCTTTTAAAAGCTTGATTTGCTTTCAGAAATCGAGCTTCTGCCTTTTTGGGGTAAGGGCGAACCGATTCTTGTTCAATTGATTGAGACTCGGTGTCATAATTTAAAATAAAAAAACAGCAAATTAGAAATAAGAAATATAAGTAAAACCATTTGGGGATTTTAATCAATTTTATCTTCATCTAGCTAGGCCTATTTGTCAAATATGTTTGCTGTCCTAATAGCAATGAAATTAGGATCCAATTAAACAAAAGTCCATATTCAATAATCAGATTTGATTTTAACATTTTTCTTTACTTTTACAATGGGGTAGAGAAAATATTTAAGCATTAGATGAATTATAATTAAGGGAACAAAATAACTAGTTGCCCATAATTATAATTTGTCCATTTATTTGTTATTTGGGATAGATTAAATGTCAGAATTTTTTATATATGTTAATTTTTGAATAATTCAGATTATAAGTTTCCATTATCATGTATCTAAAACTATACCGAAAATTATGTTTTGTCGATATCCTGACCCTGATTGTGTTTGTCCCTTTTTATGTATTTGCTCAGGATAATAGAATGAATCCTGATTTACTTCAGGCTGAGACCCAATTTCAACGTGGACAGTGGAATTCAGCTTTCTTGATTTATCAAAAACTGGCTAAAGATAATCCAGATTCGCTTTCAGCGCAGCTTGGAATGGCTAGCTGTCTAGTTGAAAAAGGGGAATATCCATTAGCTATTTTGACTTTTTTACGTGCGATAGAAATCAGCCCTGATCATTCTCAAATACAAGCTGCTTTAGCCAGTACATACTTCAAAAACAAACAATTGAAGGAAGCTATTAAATGGTATCAACATGCAATCGAATCATCTGTAACTAAAGCGGAATTATCTTGGTATCTAAACCTAGGGCTTATAGAAGCAGACCTAGGGAATTCCGAACGGGCGAGGCAAGTTTACAATCTTGCAGTACAACTGTACCCTCAGTCTGTTCCAGCTTACTATAATTTGGGTATATTTTACTAAGACAGAATCGACTTGACGAAGCAGATGCTTGTTTCTATGCAGCGCTAGAATTGAATCCAGATTTTGTTCCTGCCTTATTTAGTCGAGGTGAAGTAGCGACCAAAAAACATAGATTACCGTTGGCAGAGGAATTTTACCGCACGGCAGTCCAACTGAAGCCAAAGACAGCATCGTATACCTATGCCTACGCCCAAACTTTACTACGTCAAGGAAAATCGGAGGAAGGGAAACAACAGTTGATTAAAGCTCGGCGATTAAAAGCCGAAAAATATTCTCGTCAAGCTTATGAGTGGGCAGAGAAAAAAAACTGGCAGGAAGTCTGCCGGCACCTCCAATTTGCGGTTGAAGCGGATCCGACATTCTTGAATGCAATTGAGAAATTAGCATATGTACAGGCTGAACTTGGCAATTTACATCAAGCTAAGTCTACACTCAGTATCGGCTTGCTAAATGTACCAGGCTGGGCTCCTGGATACTGGGAACGAGGAAAAATAAAACAACGCATTCAGGAACTAGAAGGGGCAAAATCTGACTTCCATCAAGCAATGACTTTGTCTCCAGAAGCTATTCCACCTAAAATTTCCATGGTTAAACTACTCTTAGAGACAGAAACTGATTTACAATCCGCGTTAAAATTAGCTCAGACCGTTGTCGATTTAGAACCAAGCTCAGAACATCAGCATATACTGACACTGATACAAAAAAAAATAGATTCCTTGAAATAATTTCTTAGATGATCACCCTCGATTTGAGAACTAATAAAGCTTCGTACATATCGACAATATTGTTTGCCAAATCTTTCTTTTGCACTAATTTCCTTTTCAAGCTCAAAAAAATTGCATTTCTACTGCTATTAATCATATTGGGAGAAGGATTTTCATTAATTGGGTTAACGGCAGAATTTCCTAAGTTTAGCGATATTACATCGCAAGTCGGAATTGATTTTTACCATGACAATGGTCGGGGAGAAGAAAGATACTTTATTGAGACAATTGGCTCTGGATGTGCTTTAGTAGATTACAATAATGATGGCAAATTGGACATTTATTTAGTAAATGCTACATCACTGGAACAGTCTCTAGCAGATTCTACCAGCCCCAAAAAGTCTACTAATGCACTTTATCAAAATAATGGTAATGGGGAATTTTTTGATGTAAGCAATCTCGCGGGAGTCGATCATGCTGGTTATGGTACAGGTATAGTGGCTGGAGATTACAATAACGATGGTTTCATTGACTTATACTTAACTAACTTTGGTCCTAACGTCCTGTATCAAAACAATGGTGATGGAACTTTCTCTGATGTTACCTCATTTGCTATGGTTGGTCAGTCAGGCTGGAGTTCAGGTTCAGCATTTGGGGATTATGACAATGACGGGGATTTAGATTTGTATGTATCCAGTTATTGTGATTTTAAAATCAATCAGCATCAAAAATGTTATGTCACAGATGTTCTGGGGGAAAAAAAACATGTCTACTGCCCAGGAGAACAGTTTACAGGACAGGCCGATACACTTTACCGAAATAATAGTGACGGTACATTTTCAGATGTAACCAAATCAACTGGAGTATACAATCCAATTGGTAGAGGTATGAGTCCATTATGGTCTGATTATGATGATGATGGAGACGTTGACTTATTCGTCGCCAACGACGCCACTGAAAATTTTCTATATCAAAATAATGGTGATGGAACCTTCAAAAATGTAGCGTGGGAAACTGGAATTGCTAGCGATAGTAATGGTGAACTGCAGGGCTGTATGGGATTGGATTTGGCAGACTATGATAATGATGGCGATTTTGACTTAATTATGACCAATTTTCAAAATCAGCCAAACGTTTTTTATCGTAATGAAGGAAATGGTTTTTTTGAAGATATTTCGTTTTCTGTCGGCTTTGGTTATTCATTACCTTATGTAAGTTGGGGGGTGGGTTTTTTTGATTTTAATAATGATGGCCTTAAAGACCTATTTATAGCAAATGGGCATCTGGAAGATTTGATCACGGAACTAGAAACAGGAATAAATTATGCTCAAACTAATGATTTCCTTATAAATAACGGCAAAAGTGGTTTTATTAGAGCTACCGATAATTTTACTTTGACAGATTTGCAAGCGAGTCGGGGAGCCGCGTTTGGTGATTATGACAACGATGGGGACATAGATATATTGGTTACTAATGAGCACGCGCGACCAAATCTGCTTAGAAATGATACTCAAACGAATAACCACTGGTTGATGGTGAAGGTGATTGGTACGTGTCCTCCGTTTGGTAGCAATCGAGATGGAATTGGTGCCAAAGTTAAACTCACCGTTTCTTTGGTTGACCAAATCAAGACCTATGTTTCAGAAGTTCGTTCTGGTTCCAGTTATATGTCCCAAAATGATCTACGTGTTCATTTCGGTTTAGGGCCCGATGTAAGACGTATAAATCTATTGGAGATAATTTGGCCAAGTGGAACCGTCGATAGAATCCGAGACGTAGCTCTAAACTCACTTATCCAAGTTGAAGAGGGTGAAGGCAATGAATAAGCCTAAGCAACTCGAGTGGTTTTAAAATAGTCGCCAATAGAGCCAAATGTAAAAATGTGTCTCTTATCACCGTTACTAATCATTAATTCATGCTTTTCTATAATTAAATCAGTGGCAAAGGGTTAACCTTTATCGTATTTTGTAGGCGAACATATCTCAATTTCCCCTTGTATTTAATTAATCAGATAGCTTCATCCGATAATTTTATGCTCTTGGTTTAGCTGGCTTTTTTCTAAAATCATTATGTTAATGCTAGTTTTGGAAACTTATATTTTTGTTAAAAAATTGGGATAATTATAGGACTAAGGTATTTCGTTAATGCGAAAAATTTGCTTCCTTTTTCTTATCTTAATTTGTTCCTTTTCCTCTGCAGAGAGGTATGCTCTGTTAGTCGGCATCAATGATTACCCTAACGATATCAGCCCACTACGCTATTGTGTAGCTGATGTAGTATCTTTTCGTGATGCTTTAATTAATTTGGCCGGATTTAAAAGAGATAAAATATTCCTAATGATTGATGGTTCCAAAGGGAAAATGGAACCAACCAACATAAATATCATCATGCAATTAGGTATTTTGGCCAGGCAGATTCAGCCTCAGGACAGCTTTGTTTTTTATTTTTCGGGACATGGTATTGCTAATGACGTTGGTTCTTTTCTTTTGGCTGCTAATAGTAATACTGTCACTCAAGATGCATTGGAGATGAGTGCAGTATCTTTGAATCGTGTTAGTAAAATTCTATCTTCGGTCAAAGCACACCAATTGTTGATAGTCATTGACGCCTGTCGCAACAATCCAGAAGCGAATCGTAGTATCGACGATAATTTATTGACTGATAATTTTTCTAAAGGTTTCCAAGTTCAACGTCGTAATTTGGATAATCACCGCCCTAGTGTCAGTGCGACTTTGTACGCTTGTAGCGTCGGTGAAAGAGCTTACGAATGGGCAGACAAAGGTCATGGTGTTTTTAGCTACTATTTACTAAAAGGGCTAAAAGGTGAAGCCGCGAATGAGAAAGGCGAGGTAACCATCACTGATTTGGCAGATTATACCCAAAAGAAGGTGTTGGCTTGGTCGAAAATTTACCAGCGAAATTAACAGACTCCGTGGTTGAGTCTGGCAGGTGGAACAAAGTTGGTATTGGTTGAGAATGTGGGTCAGAAATTATCATCAAATTTCATGACAACTTCAATCGATCCTGAGTTAGAAGCTTGGGAGGTTGTAAAAGACACAGCTAATATACTGGATCTTGAGGATTTTTTGTCTGTTTTTCCTGACGGAAAATTAGCCACCGTGGCACGGCTGAAAATCAAGAGACTGGAGAGGAGAGTTAGGTCTCATGAAGTTAATAGGCCACTTTCTCAGAAAATACAAGCTGAACTAGATTTAACTCGACAAAGATTCAATGAAGCGAAGAAGAATAACGATACTGTTGCTCAAGTTACGTTTCGTCAGAGGGAAGCACAATTGTTAGAAAAATTACGTCGAGCCCAAGCAAGGGAAGAGTTAGAAAAACAGCGCAAATTCCACAATTCCAAATTACAACGACTTCAATTAACCGGCTCTAACGATAGGTCTGATATGGTGCTAATACCAGCTGGTCCGTCAACACTAGCTTTCTATATAGACAAGTATGAAGTAACCAATGCTCAATATAATAAGTTTGTACAGGCGACTGGACACCGAAAACCGTATTACTGGGATGATGAGTATTTTAATCAGCCAAATCAACCAGTTGTGGGTGTTAGCTGGTATGATGCAGAAGCCTATGCAAAATGGGAAAAAAAACGTTTGCCTTCTGAGAATGAATGGGAATGGGCAGCTCGTGGTGGTTTAAAAGATAAACAGTATCCTTGGGGTGATCAAAAGCCTGACTCGAATCGAGCCAACTGCGGTCGTGATTTAGGGAAATCAAGTCCTGTCGGGAACTATCCTGCTAATGGGTATGGATTGTATGATATGGCTGGCAATGTTTGGGAATGGTGTCAAGATTGGTATAGCCTCGAGCAAGATAGCAAAGTAGTGCGCGGTGGTTCCTGGTACAGTCATACCTACTCTCTAGGTGTAGCCAATCGCAACCGACTTGAGCCTGATGGTGTCGACTACTTCTTTGGGTTTCGATGCGCTTCAGAATCAAATTAAAATAGTGTATACATGTTATTTCTTGTCTAAACAAGCCTCTACTAACAACTGATCAACCAGATACGAAGATAACCTCCAATCTGTTCGTCGATGAATCAAATTTGATCTTATCTATCTCCAATCCGATCTATTTTTAGATGCGACGTGAAGCTATAGAATTCGACAAACGATCCGACCTATATTTCAGATAGAAGTATAAGGAGATTCCTCTAATGGATTATTTCAGAGACTTTAATAACAAAGTCAAAAAAAAACTGTTAGATCAAGACGAGGCAACTCTCAAATATGAAAAAAAGAAAAATGAGTGGGTTAAATTGCAAATAGAAAACCAGGTTTTATATCATGATTGGAAGAACATAATGCTGACTCAAGAACCCGAAAGATGGTCAGATATAAATAGTTCCAATCGAAGCAGTTTACCCTTCGAGGAGTATGGATATTTACCTTTTCATGAACATTTAAGGCTTGGATATGAAATATATGATCGGGATACCAGAGATTTCAAGAAATATATAAAAGAAAAAAATACCAATACAAACGACTGAGGAATGTCTCAAAAATTGTGTTTATGTCCACATGCTGAATCATAAAGAATACTTAGTATGAACTCAAAAAATAATCTCAACAGGCCAAATATTATAAGCAAATCGTTGAAATATGAGCCCTCATACCTACTACTCAAAATTGAGACCGCATTAAAACAAGTCTATCACCTAAATCGATTTATAATTGGATTTGATATGGTAGAGCCCGACCAAAAATTGCCTACTAAATCAGGATCAGACTGCTATCTGGGTTTTCATCATTTGATCCAGTAAGTTACAATCGACATTTTTAACTTGGCCAATTACGTATTGTATTTGTTCCATTTTCTGGTTGTTTATAGTTAGTTATTAAATAAAAATTAAGAGTTAGGATGTGATACGACTGAGACTAAGATTCGAGCCGTATCTATTCTGGATTTGTTGGCTGTTCAAGAGTAAGAATTTGTCTGGTGGATATGTTTCTTAGTATTTGTTTACTTCCATCTGGCCAACGAATGTTGATTTTTTCGATTATATCAGTGGTGCCAAGTCCAAAGTGAAGACGCATATCGTTACTAACGAGGTAACTGGAGCCACTAATTACTTCACCTGTTTGAGTTAAATCATTTGCATACAGATCGATTCTGGCACCAATGGCATCTGTATTTTTACCTTTACCAATAAGTCGGAAAATAATCCAAGATTTAAGATTGCCGAGTTCGTTTCGAAGTATAACAGTTGGTCGATTGGACTGACATATGATCAAATCAAGATCACCATCATTGTCAAGGTCGCCTCGAATTAGACCACGAACCACATAATTAGTTGGGGCAACAAGGTCTGTTCTGATGACCCTTTCCTCAAATTGACCTCCAATATTGTCGAATATCTGAAGTGGCTGGGCATAAGTCATGGTCGTATCGATTAAATGAACATTATCCCAAATATGTCCATTACCAACAACTAAATCTGGCCATCCATTATGGTCATAATCCATGAATAGTGTACCAAAACCAAGCCAATGGAATGAAGGTTTGGCTAAGCCTAGATCAAAAGATAAATCTTCAAAATAGCCGGTTCCATCATTAACCAAAAGGCAATTAGCCTCAAGGGAAAAATTTGTCACCCAGAGATCAATATCTCCGTCGTTATCATAATCTCGAGCGTCAACTCCCATAGAGGCATTGATTAGTCCCTCGCCATCATAGGCAACGCCTCTCAACACCCCCTCCTCAAGAAAAGTACCGTTTTTCTGATTGATATAGATATTGTTTTTAGTCATATCGTTTGCAACATAGATATCAATCCAATCGTCATTATTCAGGTCTGAACAAACTACACCTAATCCACGAGAATCAGGCTCATAGATGCCTGCAGCTATAGTGATGTCAGAAAAAGTACCGTCTCCATTATTTTGAAATAGACGGTCGCTAACACCAGGATATTCAACTGGCCCACAGTAAATAGGAATAGCCTTAAAAAAACACCGTTTTTCATCTTCTATTTTGTAGCTTACGTAGTTGCAGATGTAGAGATCAAGATCTCCATCTAAGTCAATATCAGTCCAAGCGGCACTCGTGCTAAAATCTGGACAGCTGACACCTGCTATTTGAGTAACATCAACAAAGGTTCCATTGCCATTATTCCTATATAGAGTGTTCGGACCAAAGTTGGTCAGGTACAAATCGCGAAAACCATCTCCATCGTAATCACCAGCAATCACACCTAGGCCATACTGAATATTACCCAGACCCGATTTCTCAGTAACATCGATTAATTGATCTCCGTCGTTACGATAAAGTTTGTTTGTTAAGCCCGGTTTGGGTTGGAGCAAATAATTTCCCTGTACAAGATATAGATCCAGATCTCCATCATTATCGTAATCAAAAAGGGCTCCACCACTACCAACTGTTTCCACAAAATGGCGTTCAGCCGATAACCCACTGACATGACGAAAATTTAATCCTAACTCGTCAGTAATCTCAGTAAAATGTTCTGGCCTTGCTGAGCCGTAATTAAGAAAAGAGAGAAAGAACAGACAGAGAACGGTCAACGCCCATAATGGTGAAAATACTCGGGTGTTAAATATAAATATATGTGTTAACACAACATACTCGATCAGGTTTGGGCTTGTTGTCTAGATTCTTTATGAGGTAATTGCGAATCTAAAAGTCGATTAATTAGTTATGTTCGAGGAAGGTCGGACTATACGAAATCCAATGGAATGGCTAGAATCAAGCGGAAAAAATTTGAATCTCAAGGCCGAACGGAGGAAAGTTCGTCCACTATCCCAAGCTCCACCGCGAATTATTCGAGGGCGGAGGATGTCACGATAGCGCAGATTGAGCGGATTCTGACTGGGACTGTTTTGGTAAAATGTTGTATCATATTCGTCCAAACACCATTCCCAAACATTGCCAGCCATATCTGCTAAACCCTCACTCGTTGAACCCTCAGGGAACTGTCCAACGGGTGTTGGGCAGTCATATCTTCGAGCAAAATTGGCATGTTTTCGAGCACGAGGTGAGGAGTCTCCCCACGGGTAAGTATTCCGACGTTTGCCACGGGCAGCACGCTCCCATTGTGCCTCGGTAGGTAGACTGCCCCCAATCCACTCAGCAAACGCTTGGGCATCAAACCAGGTTACGCCAACAACAGGTAAATGCGGACTAGCGAATTTTTCCTCTTGCCAAATGTTTTGCCCTTGATTACCTCGAGGTTTAGGTCGCCCATTTTCTTCAATAAACAATTTGTACTGGGCATTGGTAATTTCGTATCGAGAAATACTGTAGGCTGGCAAAGAAACCTGATGCAATGGTTTTTCAGAATCGAATGTGTGTTGAAGATCGACCATGGCTCCGCGAAAATTGGCTTCTAGAGCCAAAGCAGCAACTTCTTCAGCATCAGATCCCATTAGGAAATTGCCGGCAGGAATTTCAACCCATTCAATTGAATCC
>CAYVHK010000058.1:15287-22738 GCA_964451145.1 uncultured bacterium
AGTTGTCGCGCCCAGATTAATACAACACCAAAATGAAACTAAGCCAACTAGCCATGAAGGCATAGATCATTTAACCCGTTAATCTGATTTTAGCCTTCCTTTAATGGCTCCCCAAGAGACCGGTAATTTTTGTTCTGGCAAGACCGAAAAAGGTTCTAGATTGTCCCTAAAATATTCGTATTGAATATCCCCACTTCCGACAGCTTCACAATTTCCAGCGTAAATACCAATTTCAATTGGGTCCTTTAAATCCATAGTTTTTGTTTCTTTAACTTTAGTCCATTTATCCCCTTCTTTCTCCTTCCACCAAGTAGTGAAAGTTTTGCCCTGACGAGCTAGACGGATATAGACGTCCATTGGTTTTCCGGCTTTAGGTTTGAAACCAGGAGCTTCGTTTTGTATGCCACCTTCCCTGACTTGAAATTGAAGTATGGCATCACCGCCACGGCCCCAAAATTTCATGGTAACCCATTCTGGCTTCCGATTTTTTCCATCCTCGGTTGATTCCGATAGTGCTACTACCCCAGAGACAATACTCTGGGTTTCATATTCCATAAAAACATGTGTCTCCACATCGAAATCACCACTGTGTTCATGATAAAGTCGATTTGTTGTGTCGGCATTCCAGAGATTACGATTTTTTGCTGCATCTATGTGGAGCCAACCTTCCTTGGTTTTTCCAACATCCCATTTTTCAGGTTCCTCACCTTCAACCCTGCTGTTTTTCCATTTCCAGTCAGGATTTTGTAATTTATTCCCATCAAAAGGATCGCCTAAAGACTTGGACATTACATTTGAAGACAATACACAAAAAAGAAACATAGCTAACATCACAGACATCTTAACCGCAAACTTTTTAGCAAATAACATATTACCTCTTACTTCTACACAGTCAACCGTTTTTTCGATTACTGATTTTTTATACAAACTATGTCAAAAACTTGACAATTGCGGACACATTTTGTCCAATTTTTGTTAAAGAGTCAAGGATAAAAACAAAAATATTTGGTTTAGAAACGATATTTAAATGGGGATAAATGATAAATAACGGTTAATGAAATTTCAGGACTTATTAATTTTTACTTTTGTAAATATTGAAAGAAACAAGTTAACGTTTGAATTGATTCTTTTGAACTGCAGCAAAAATTAATTCTTGAAAGATCCTAAAATATTTGATAGGCTGTCGGATCTTAGTTTCTGAAACATTAATAATCTTTTAAATGAATCTGGCCTAAACACCAAGATCTGGATATCTATTTTTTTAAATATCAAAAACTAAAAATAGGTTTTTTTATAAAGGAAGAAACAATTTTGACAACTGTACGCTGGGGAATTATAGGTTGTGGAGATGTCTGCGAGATAAAAAGTGGACCGGGCTTTCAAAAGGCAAGTTCGTCAGAATTAGTAATGGTGATGCGTCGAAACATTAACAAGGCTAAAGATTTTGCCGAACGACATCGAGTACCAAAGTGGACCGATCAAGCCCAAGAAGTAATCGACAATCCGGATGTGAATGCAGTTTATATTGCCACCCCGCCTTCATCTCATTGTGAATTGGCATTGAAGGTAGCAGATAGCAATAAACCATGTCTGGTGGAAAAACCAATGGCAATGAATCATAAAGAATGCATTCAGATGGTAAAAGCTTTTCAGAAAAAAGGTATACCACTTTTTGTAGCTTACTATCGGCGGGCACTACCACGGTTTTTAAAAGTGCGAGAATTATTGAAAGCTGGAATTATCGGCAAAATTACATCGGTCCACATTGTTCAATACACACCTCTGGTAACGGGAAAAGCCGCTCAAAATTGGCGTTATGACCCGGAAATTGCAGGAGCTGGAGTCTTCCTAGATTTAGCCTCACATGGGTTGGATATTTTAGATTTCATACTAAGTCCAATTAGTAGAATTAAAGGATTTGCAGTAAACGCAGGTGGTAATTATGAGGCGGAGGATGTGACTGGTGCATCTATGGAATTTGAGTCTGGATGCATTGGGACCGGAATATGGAATTTTCATGCCGATCATTCTAGGGACCAAATTGTCTTTACGGGCTCCACTGGTGAATTAAAGACTCCAGTATTTTCGAACACTGACATTATTGTGAAAAAAAATGGGAAGAAGGAATCTATTTCTGCACCAAATCCATCACACGTACATCAACCTTTGATTCAGACGATTGTAGATCAACTAATAAGTGGCGGATATTGTGATTCAACAGGTGAAAGTGGGGCCAGAGCTTCATGGGCAATGGATCAGTGTTTAATGACGTACTACGGAAGCCGATAAGTTTTCAACTTGATATAAAAGACCGAGAGATATTTCGCTAACTTCGATATATTTCCTTTGCGAACAAAAGTGGAAGATTAGCTTTGCATTGTGCTTAATGATCAATGTGCGTTCGAATCAGACAGAAAATCCTCTAAAAATCAGAAATGCCAACTGATCTATACGTAACACTGAAAGTCACAGGGTGTTAAATTCTAAATTTTCTAACATATTCTCAAAAGCTTTCCTACCCCTTTCTGCTTCCTCACTTTTAGCTCTATAAAGAAGCCGATATACTCTCTTTGTATTGCCACTTGATCTTATAAAATAAGCAATTCCGCCTTTTATACCAGACTTAATATGTGTATAGTAAAATTTATAACCACTATATGAATCTTTAGTTCTTATACCTCCTTGCTCATAATATTCATTTTCTGGATAACCTTTTATAAATCCATTGCCAAAATCTTCAGCTGAACGTTTATCAGTTTTTGTTTGTGTTTCCATCCCTATTTCAAGATCGACTAATATTCGATCAACGACCTCAAGCCTACTAGTGTATTCTTTTTTCGGATAGCTAGCCAGTAATAGAACCACAAACCGATTAGTATTCGTATCTTTAGCGTAATCTTCCGTTAATTCTGAAACAATGGGATGATTGTCAGCATAAATAGCCCAATGATCTACTGGTAAATTTTCTACTTTAAAGACTAGGTTTTTATTGCGATATGTGCTACCAAATAAACCGTAGGGTGTGTCATCCTTTTGTTTTTCTGTTGGTATATCCTTAGTAATTTGTTGCTGATCACAACTAAATAAAAATACTAACATTAGTAACCAATAAATTCTTCTCATGCCAAATTCCTTGTAATGAGGGACAAGTTAGTAGGTTAACTGGGTGATTACCATTTCTTTATCACAATTGATCATTCAATCATGACCCAAATAGCATTAGCACCCGATATGAAAAATCTATGCTCACGATCCATATTCATCAAATACACATCCGATGCGACATTAATAATAACATCCACGTTAGATTCTAAATAGGAAATAAAATCAATACTTTTTGATAACAAAATTATCTCGATGGTAAACATTCTATCTTTTATCTTATCCGATCTATTGATGACATTTAATATGATGTTGCAATCAAGATTGACATTTCAATTTAAAAGACATATTTCTTTACAGCACAAGAGAAATTATTTAAAATTAACTGTTAAAAGATTAAGTGAACTAGAATAACCGATTCAATGAATCCAAATTTCTACAGGGTAGAACAGTGATATTTTTTGTTAATTACAAACGTAGAAAAGCAGGTCTATTTTGGAAAAGAATTTAAGTTTGCAAACAGCATTTGGTTGTCAATCAAGCCTTGAGGTTGTTACCAATGATATTTTTGCGGTTTGGTGGGATGCCAAGTTTGATCACAGATCCGATGCCGATATCATCTTCAGGCACCTTAAAGAAGTACGACAAGATTGTTTAAATAACCTCGGTATGGAGGATCCGCCGAATCCAAAGGCTGGTTTCTATTACAATGTCTATATCCACCATGGTGACCAAGACAATTTTCCATCCGAATGGGGAAATGGCCAAGGTACAGATAAATATCAGTTGCCATTTTTAACTCTGCCTGTTGGTGTTCATATTTCCGAGTCAAACTTATATCATGAGGGATTTCATATTTTTCAGTATCAAGCCAATTCAACAGGATTTGCTTATCAGGGGGATTCGCAATGGTATGTTGAGGCTTCCGCTCAATGGTATATGTGTCAAAACCAACCTCAGAAAATTGATGCTTTTGTTGAAGCTGGAGCCATCGTATCAAATCCACATTTATCCTTATGGCATAGCTTTAGTAACCAAGCTAAAGGCGATCCCACTGATTGGCTTTATCAGGTCCGTCAATATGGTATGCACACCTATCTTTACTATTTAACCAACGTAGAAAACGTTTCACCTGATTTAATTACAAATGGATTTTATCAGGGAATAGATATAAGCCCTCAAGAATATCACTATAGACAGATAGGTGCTGATCGTCTACGTAAATATTTTTCAGACTGGGCCGCACACAATACCGGAAACTTAGATTATTTAAATACAGAACAAATCACTAGATCGAAGCTGGAGGTGAAAAACGTAGCTGATCCCCAAAATTTACATCCATATGTCCGTTCTTACGATAACCCAAATCAGGCGAAAAACTGGATCTCTCCACCGGAATTATTCAAACCAAGAGGCTGGGCCTATAATGTTATTCGGATAAAAAATTGCCGGGTCGGTACCTACAAGTGTGAACTGAAAGGAGATTTGGTTGGAAGTGAGGGGGCTAATTCACACTTCGAAGGAAGAATTGTGGTAAGTTCCGAAACCCAGAAGGAGTATAAAAGAATTAACATGGTTGATGCAATATCAGGAAATGGTATTGTTAGGGTCACCAGTGATTGTAGTGATCTATTTCTTGTGGTAACCTCCGTTCCAGAAAACTTTTGTGGGACTCAAAACTACGGATATCAAGCGAAAATTGAAACTGATTCGTTGACTTGATTACAACTGATAGCCAAATGATTAGACACAATGATGATCAATATTACATTGGAGTCTACACTAACAAATCACCCACATTATTTTTCTGAATCTCTTTTTATCTCATTTTTTATTTTATCGTACTCGTTTCCAATTCTTACTTCTTCTGCCTTAATAAATTACTGGCAAGGTCCACCACTTTGATCAATGAGGACATCACTTATTATATTTCCATCCATATCAAGAATTGGATGATAAAATTTGGCTAATTTTTCTGTCATACTATCCACGTAATGGCCAATGAAAGTCCGTCGACTGCGCGTTACAGATTTGTTGGGTTCCGAGCCGTGAATCAACTGACCGTTGAAAAATAAGGTTTGCCCTCGCTTCATGCAGATCGAAACAACTTCCGACATTTCCACTATCTCGGCAATTGGGTTTACCTGACCTTCTTTGGGCGGACACAGAATCTCAGTATTCTGAGAACCACGGACGACTTTGAGACAACCATTTTCCTCATCAGTGTCGTCAATTGGCGTCCAAGCAGCGACACATGTCGCCGGTGTGGATAACAAATAAAAATTATCCTGATGCATTCCCTGACCTACTGATTGAGGAGGCTTATAATAATACATCGTCTGGGCACCGAGCGCTGGACAACCTAGTAATGTCGATAGTATTGTCCCTATTTTAGGGTGTAAATACCATCTTTGTACCTTCTGACTAAAACGGTGTGGGTGCATAGCCCGTAGCAGTTCTTTTGAAGGATCAATGTCGTCAAACCTAAAAGTGTAGTTTTCTTCCCACCCCTCATCTGTGCTAATGTCATTACCGAAAGCTTTATGCTTGTTGCTCTTAAAATCCTCGAAAAATGACTCCATTTCATCCAATTCTGTGGCCGAATAAACATTGTCTACTAGGCAATATCCTTCTTTCTGGTACATTTTTCCAATGTCTTTCAAGATCTGATTGTCAATATCTGTCGCTGCTAATGATTGGTACATAATATGTTTACTCTCCTAGTTACAGCCAAATTTCCACTAAACATTTTGAATTTCTTTTGATAATCAATTTGCATTCTTTAAAGCTGAAATTGGTTGCGAAATTCACTCGATCAGCTTTTAATATAGAATAGATGATCAGAGAGTAGAAAGGACCAACCAGAATGTTTGATAGTCACTTCTCTAGATCATGCACAGCTTACTTTTTTGAAAGTTTTAATCAAAAAATATATCTATGGTTTGAGTCTTATATTCGATGAATTAATACTGATTACTTAATCGATCAGGTCCAAATTATTTTCGTTTTTTTTATATTCAACCATAGATGTCCACCTACTCTCCACTCCTGCTATTCGGCTTTGGTTCCACTTTCTACGCAATTTGGCTAATTCGGTGGGGGTTGTTATCTCACGATCTGGATGTTTCGTGTCTCTAATTACGAAGTAGGCTTCACCTGGATGACAAGCCATCGCGACCAGGTCTCGATCAGTTGTGTAATCCTCTGGATGCTCGTCTATATTGCTGGGCACACTAAAATCTTGATAACGCAGATCTATGCTCCAACGAACTATATCGCTTTTGTTTTCAAATGATGCATGCGGTGTCATTCCAGTCATCATTAAAACCGAGCCTGCAGATATTTCTATCGGAATCGCTCCTATTGGTAAGTCTTCAGAGGCAATTTCTAAATAGCCGGCGTGCCCATCTGTATAATGTTCGATTATACCTGAATGATGCTGAGCCGGAATCAACCATAAACAACCATTGTTCCGGTCCACATCAACCAGTGGTATCCAGCAGGTAATCATCTCGTAATTGTAGCAGTGTGCCATAGAATATCCAGCGTCTTGGTGCCAGGGGACTTCTCCTTGCAAGTGTCCTGGCACTTTAGGCCGTATTCTATAAATGGAAGTTGCCACGAGATCCGGCCTAATCAGGTCAAAAACACGATCGATCAGCGGGGGATGTCGCAGGGCTTTTAATATGCCAGGTCCGTCAAAAATACCCGACCAAATAGCTCCTAATATCTGACGTCCAGCTTCCTCATTATGTTGATAAATTCGAGTCAGACGTGTTTCAAAAGGTTCATGAGCAAAGTCTTGGTCTAATAGTCCTTGTTCCATTAACTGGTGGCATTTATTTTGAATAACAGCCATTAGTCCTTGCCGAAGCAAATCCAAATCGCTATCCGTATAGACTCCTTCTTGAACCAAATAACCTTGTTGCTTGAAGTCATCTACTTCTTTGAGGGACAAAACCATGCCACTACCCTTTCTAGTTAAAAGATCCTATGCATAAGTTCAGATTCACTATCACAAATTTAGACCAATTTTGGTTTCCAATAAAAGATTATTCTAGAAAAGTATTTCGATCACATAAGGTGTTCGACAATAACTACTTATTCATCGATACTCACGACTCTAAATTCAATTTTTTCCCATTTTCTACACAATCAGCGAAAAAAAGTATAGGAGACAAACAAAGTGAGTAATAATACTCACGTTTACATCTTCTTTCTGTTGGAAAGGAAAAGCGCCTAACATCTTCATCCTTTTCAGCATTATTTGAATAGTATGATTTACAATTCGGTTTTTCCCTCAGCTAATTTGTATTTACAAAATGTACATTCTCATGTTTATTTACCCT
>CAYVHK010000059.1:0-11039 GCA_964451145.1 uncultured bacterium
ATACCCAGCTGTTGTAATGATGAGTCACTAATCTGCTCAGTAAAGGTAATGGTGATGGGTGAGTCCAATGAGACATTAGTCGAATTATGACTAGGAGAAGTCGAATCAATGCCTGGTGGAGTCGTATCAGCCAGTGCTGAGGTTAACACAAAGCCGGACAAAAGCAGGACTACGGTTGAGGCCAGAAATGTGGCGAAAAATTTGTTGGCTGCCATTTTTCCCTTTTTAATAGTAAAACTGTTTTTCATCATCGCCTCCTATTTCAATACCGTCATCTTTTTGATAGAGACGCTGTCGTTAGTTTTCAAATGGTAGAAGTAGATGCCGCTAGATACTGGTTCCCCCCATCGGTTGCGGCCGTCCCAGTAGGCCGCTTCCTGACGGCCGTGGTGTGGCCCAGCCACTCGGTAACCGACATCCAATTCCCTGACCATCTTACCGGTGGTATCGTAAATGGATATCAACACAGGACTGGCCGATTTTAGCTGGAACGGAATCCAAGTTTCTGGGTTGAAGGGATTGGGATAATTTTGATCCAGTTGGCTGTGCTCTACTGGTCGATGGACAGTTAAATCGTAAGTCCGTTCGGGCAGCGTGTATGTTTTTCCGCTGTCGGTTACCAGAATCAGGTTTTTGACCTGTAGCTGTGTTTGCCCTTCTGTTTTGACTAAAAACTGAAGCCGTCCCAAAGTACCCGACCGTTGATTGATCGGTTGTTTCCCTAGACGAGTGGTGGCCACATTGGCACTGGCCATTTGACTACCATTGTCTGTTGTTTTCTGGTTGACGATATTGTGAGTAGCACCAGTTTCGGTGCTTAGAATAGATCCGTTTTGGAAAATGGGTTGGTCATCTTCTTGGGTTATTAAGTCTAATTTCTGTTGGTCATATACTAGGTCAAAACTGTAGGCATACAAATTTGGCACTTGACTTAACAACACATCCAGCTCGATCTGCTGATCGATAAGAGTTCGGACTCGGTCGTCTGATTGGCTGGTACTATCTGTAGCCACTACTTGCAGATCGCTGTTACCACCTTCAAAAATAGGCAATGTGGCTAGGATAGCAGGTGCGGCCAGGGCCGGTGTCAGTCCAGTACCGTAATTATCTACCAGAACTATCAAGTCAAAGATATCAATTTTTTTATCTGCCTGATCGAATCCGGTATTACCGGCAATATCCAAATCTTTGAATTCTTTAACACTGGCAGTGGTGTCTCCTTCAGTCTCGTGCCAGTGGTAAGCCATATTGACCAGATCAAAAATATCAACCTGGCCGTCTGGTTGACCGTCAGGATAATCGATGGATAACGTCGTTCCGGTCGAATCGCCTAGAATCTTTTCTATGATTTCGATTTGGGCCGATTGACCGGCCACGTTACCAATACTAGCTTCCAACCTGCCGACGCCAACTGTAGTAGCACTGAATAAACCACTGGCAGAGACAGTACCCATAGCGTCATTACCAACAGTCCAATTAACCGATTGACCGCTAATATCTACATTCAGGCCATTAATATCTAGTCCAACAACCTCAAACTGATAGGTGTCGCTAACACGCAACAGAATATCCTCTCCCACCGTCCTGGGTCGAATTTCCAAACTAGCCAACTGGTTGGCACTGACTGATAAGCTAACTGGCAGGTTAAAAGAGAAGCCATTACCATCGTCAATTTTTAGTCTGGCATAGTGAATACCAATAGCTGGTTGGGTCGGCATAGTCATATCTAGATTTTCAGTTTTGCTGTTTTCATCTGCACCTAAGGTAACAGTATTTGCCTCCAATTGTAGCCAAGTCAGATCGGCCGGCGTCCAAACACCAGTATCTGTGAAGGTAATTGTAGTAGCAGGTAGATCATGATTGGGCGCCCAGTCATTACCTAGCTGAGCGGCTAAACCGATGGCCTCGTTATCTGGTTTGTCCAGCAATAGACTGGGAATTCTAACCAGGAACTGACCAGCTGTTTGTTGGACTAACGTTTGACCAATGCGTTCAGCATCTTTGGTATTAGTCAATTCCGCTACAATTTGGCCATTTACCTCCACCAATTCGACTAACACATCAACTTCCATAACCTGATTACTACCAAATCCAAATTGACTGGCTTTGGGTGCTGCTATGTTGGTATCAGGCCGGCCAGTATCTAGTAATATCTTACCCACTATGCTCTTGCTTGAGCCGTGGGGCAAAGTGCCACTGTAATTTAATTCAATGGTTAGATCATCTTCAGTAAATAAGGCTTTAACGCTTAAAATATCGGTCGATCCGGTGGGTAATGGATTAGCCGAATCATTGTCAGTCGGTATAACAACCGCCAAACTGGGTGCTGCTGATCGGGTTGATTCTTGCAAGGTGTAAGTCGATTGTGTATTGATATTGTTGGTTAAGGACAAAATCGGTGCCACCCAATTTCCTGTTTCCGGGTCGTACATTTTGAGTATGCCACTGCCACCGGTCTGGTAACGCAGTTCAACAAATCTGGGCCAAACAACCACTGGTTCAGTTTTAACCAATTCGACTTTAATCTTCAGCTGAGATTCTAAGGCTGGTTGCAGTTCATCGCTCCAACGATGACCATCTGGTTGTCCATAGTCGTCGTAAGACTGACTCAATCCACCCACCGCCGTTGTTTCGATATCGCTCAAGGATAGACTAAACGCAACTATTTCTTTCCTCTGAGCAGAATTTAATTGAGTAGGATCAATCTCAAGATCAATGTGAAATGGAACATCCGTTTGATTGCTGGTAGCCGATAGGTTAAGCGGCGCAATCAATTCAAAGATTAACCTTTTGTTGCCGTTAACATCAACAGGTGTTGCTGTTACATCTGGCGTGCCGCCTTTATCACCTATGTAGCCGTGTAGTGTGATCGCTGATGAATTAACAGTAGCATCATGCTCGTCTAGACCATCGCCATTATTATCAAGCATAATTTTGTCTGACAGATCCCAGTTAATAGCCGTTACCGTACCGCCACCATTGATCGCGCTGAAGGTTAGTTGACCGATAGGCTGAGTTATTGTTTCAGTTCCGACTGTAATCGTATTTGGTCTTCCAACCACTGCTTCCCAACCCACAGCTAAACTGGGTAACGGTCCAATAGTCATAGCCTGCAACCTAGTTTCTGACAGGACAGTATCGTAGATGGTAACTCCATTAATCAGACCAGCGAAAAAATGTTTATCCTGTTCACCGGTACCATCATGAAATAACGCTGACTGATTGACTTTTCCGATACCAATTCTACCTGTATCTCCATGAATCCTAGCCGCTGGTTCGCTAGAGACTAATTCACCATTCAGCCAAAGTTCTAGCCGGCCATCACCGAACCTGTCAGTGCCTCCTCGTAAAACCATTGCCACCTGGTACCATTTATTGGAGGCAACACGAGCAGAAATCCAGTTACCTTGCCAACTGTTTTCACTAGCCCCTTTATTGTAACCACCCACATATAAGCGGCCCTTGTGAATATACAAATTGAGGCCTCGGACGCGCCCTCCCTGCTCATAAATTACTTGCTTGTGTTTCTCTATGGATGCATCTTCAACTTTGAAGGCAGTAGTGATGGTTCTGTCAGCCCATGGCCCACCCATATTCAATAGTTGGTGATTGGGTACTTCTACCCAATCATCTATACCGTCTAACTGCAAGGCTTGTTCACCTAATAAACCTGGGGCTGAGATTGGTGTGCCATGCAAGGTAGTGGCAAAATCGCTCGTTTCGGGTTGAACCAAAACGTTAACTGGAGTTTCTGGTTGCTGGTCGAATGACCAACGGGCTACACAATAAACCACATCCACTCCACTGGATTGCAGGTTCGGGATTTGGGTTGAACCGGCCGTTCTACTTAACGGATTAAAGCTGATATCTAATGAAGTTAGATTAGTTAGTTCCTGTAAGCCTGTTAAATCAGTTATCTGGGCCTGCTTTGCTTCCAATGTAATCAGATTAGAGGTATTGGAAGCGGTCAAGATCGTCGTTATGTTACCAAGAGCTGATCTGACTTGATCTTCCAGATTTGGATCCTTGAAGACGATGGCGTCGACCACAGCATTAACTTCCACTGTTACCCCACGATTTGTCAACTGTGATATTAGATGGGTATAAGAGAAGTTGGTCAGTGGATTATCAGTCAGTACTACTAGATCCCCACTTGCAATATTAGGATTCGAAATTAGAGGTTGTATGTCCTTGATCTGATTTTGACTTAGATGAACATTTTCCAATCTATCTAGACCAACCAAGGGTGAGATGTCAGCAATATTATTGGAATCGAGTGACAAGGTAGATATTTTTGTCAGCTGATTCAATATAGAAATATTACTGATGTTGTTGTACGTTAGATCCAGTTCAGTTAAATTTCCGCAATACTCCAGCCCTGTCAGATCTTCAATCTTTTGATTGTTGTTCTGTGGAGTGGCTCTGAAATAGGTGAATTCTGGTGAGTTTAAACTTGATATAGGGATTAGCTGGTTCTGGTTTAAACTTAAAGCAGTTGTTAATTGCGCTTGAAGATTAGTATCCGGAATGAAAACTTGGTCGCTGGGTATAGTGGAAGTAACTGTTATTCCCCTGTTCTCCAAGATCGGAATTTGCGTGGAATGGATTTCGTAGCTGAGACTACTGTCAGTCAAATCAAGACTGGTTAGATTAGAACAAGACTCTAAGCCTGTTAGGTCAGATATAGTTCGATTGGTGGCCGTTAAGGTCGTTAGAGTTTCTAACTCGATCTCAGTAATCGAATCACCCGGTTCTTTGCTGAATGTGGATTCCAATGCCTCTCTTAGGCCAGAATCTGGAATATTTGCCAACGGGCCATCAAAGATTAAAACCGCGCTTTCACTGCCAACGCCAATGGTTACTATTACATCGTATTCACCATCAGCCAGGTCGCTACTACTGAGGGTTTGTACACCAGTATAAGTGCCTGCTGCTGTTGGGGATTCGATCATAGCAATATCAGCTGCAATACTGCTAATGTCAAAGGTGGCTATTTGTTCAGGTTGTCCGACGGCTGTGATTGTAACAGTATCACCAGCTTTGGCTGGACTGTCAGCAACAGACACGCTACTTACCGTGTTGTTGACAGTTATATCCAGATTTTTGTCTGATAAGGTATCGTTACTGGCAGTGACGGTCACAACTCCGATTGTACTGCCGGCTAGCGTAACTTGGCCATCAGTCTCACCTGCGGCTAGAGTTAATGTAGCTGGATCCAGAGTTCCACTAGTAGTCGTTAGAGTGATGGTTAAGTTATCAGGTGATGGAGCTATCATCCCAGAATCATTTTGGGTTTCAATATCCAAGATGATGTCTTGCCCCAGATATATACCGGACGGCGCATTTATCTCAATCTTGGAAGCTAAACTGCCAACAATTATGGTTTGAGCAGTTGTTTTTTGGGAGTCCCCTATATTGGCCGTAACCATCAGGTTGATGCTACCAGCGACAGCGTCGCGATAGTAAAAACCAGCTTCGTTATTGCCTGAAAAAATGGTTACGGATGTAACAGCAGCCGAACCAGCTTGGACTAAAAAGACGCCGGTACTTGAGGATGAACCGAGATCAACAATCAGATCGTCCAAGGCATCGACCAATGAATCATCTTGACCTTGCAGTTGGATGGTGATTTTTTGTGAATTTTGATCTACAAAAATTGTTTGCTCCGAACTACTGAATACCAATTTGTATGGCGAAGCCATCAAACTGGTAGAGACAAGCAGAAGAGAAAGTAGTAGGTAAATACGGCAGAGAATTCTCTGATTAGCTGGCCTTTTCATATTTCACCTCAACGGAATCAAGTAGAGAAAACAACGACAGTTGATTATCTATACAATTTCTTGATCTAAGTAACAAAGCAAAAGTGCACTTATCCATTTGTATTTTCTCCCTTGTTATTTCAGTATCGTTATCTTTTTGATGGCAATTTTTTTGTCTAACTCTAATTTAGTCATGAGTGCAACGAAATAGTCTGCCGACCATAGTCAGCTGAAGAGTACTAGCTCTTTCGCGTTGTTCAATCTACTAAAATCCGAAACAAACAACAAACACGGATTCTTTAATTACTTGGTATCTTATTGACTCGTTTTAATTTTGTTCGATATGCCGACTAATTCTATCCATTATTTCAGTATTCAGATGAATGTTTCAACGGCTGTGTGACACTTGATGACTAATTCAACCGGTGGTTTGTGGTTGTACGTTTTTTTTGCGTTTTTTATTGTACGACCAAATGTTAAATCGAATGTGGATCTGTTGAAAATGGACGGGCAATCAGGTTAGATATTGTGTAAAAATTGCTTCAAATAATATGTGAAGTCTCAAAACTCAGCAAGCTTTTTTTAGAACAAAGATTGTAGAAAGTGGATATTGGCAATCTTTTACGCTAATTACCTTTTGCTCACTTATCAATGAGTAACGAGTTTCTCAAGTCGGCTATTCCAATACCAAAATCTTGATAGTTCAGATACAATTACCGACCGCCGTAGAATAATCCTGACGATTTGCTCTACTACTTATTATCGTATCATTAATCGGATCACCACCGAAGGTTAGCTGTATGCGGGCTAGCCTCCCATAATGCTTGCCAATCATCCCAACAGGCTACGGTCTCGGGAAGACGATGGCTACGAACGATGCACGAAATCGCCTGGTGCCATAATTCACCCAGCGGCGTATTCGTTTGGCTATAACGAAAATCTACGGACCAACGGACTGATTTCGTTCGGTTTATTAAGGAACGATGAAAGACAAGGTTGTGAAAAATAACCAAGTCGCCAACTTTCATCTCTAGTGTATCGATGTTGGCATTTCCGCCTGCCGGGTCATGGATGGGACTTTTAAAGGCTTCACCTTTAATTTGGTGGTGAGGTTGCAATCCCAATCGATGACTGCTGGGCACAAACTGCAATGTTCCATTTTCGGCACAAACATCGACCAGTGGCATCCAGACGGTTAAATGCGTATGATTTTCGGTGTTCGGCATATAAGCACTATCTTGGTGCCAAGGTAAGGTTGTCAACTTTTCCGATGGTAATTTAGGCCGCACCCAAAAATCACCGTTGAATTGGGTTTCTCCTTCTGTTAACGATCCTACCACATCTAGCACTGATGGGTGCGTAATCAAATCAAACAAAGCTTGACTAAAGACAGTAGTATGCCAGCCAAAGACTTCGTTTTGGCCGTCAAACTGCTGCAAGATTCGATGCCAACGCTCTTCAAAAGAAGCTTGCCGGCATAAGTCGGCAATTTTTCCTGCAGCATAAAAATCATCCGCCTGCTGATCGACTACACGCGAAGCAACCTTAATCACAGGTGATAAGTCGGATGGGGAGACAACCTGCCGCACCACTAGGTAACCCTGATCCTGAAAAGTTTGTAACTGCTGTCGACTTAGAGTACCAAAACTATTTAAAGAGTTGCGGTCAATAACAGGTGTGGGCATCAGTTTTTCCTCCTTGAATATAGAGATTGATTTAATTTTGGACAAATTATCCTCGGTTGGAATGCTTGGGTTTAAATAGCTTTAGTTGATCATCGGTGGAGATGTTGCGATAGCAATCTTCAATGTATTTGGTGGTTACAGGATCGGGATTTCCCCAAAGTAAAATATAATCTATGTGTTGAGCATAATCACACAAGTTAATTTCTTCTGGCCGCCAGTGTAATACAATTACCCACTCCTTTTCAGGTAATGGTGGTTGAAAATTGGATTTGAATTTGACCGGGAAGTAGTCGTAATTTGTTTCGTAGTTGGCAACATTGATTCCACCATTATCTAAGCAGTAGTAGCTACCGGCATTAACAAAAATGCCAATTCGATGTCCACTACCCATTCCATCGAAGAACAGCGGCAATAATACCTGATTCTTTTCAATTGTCCTTACTTGGGCGTTAAAGATCCTTAACTCTTTATCTAGAATTCGGCAATGGTAACTTAATTGTATTACGTTAAACAGGGAAATAAGTATTAACCATCCACCAACGCCGAACTGCCACCAGCTCCGATTGCTTTCTTTGATCAAAATCAATGATAAAACACAAACCAAGATGGCAATTCGATCGTTGAGCCAACCACCCGGTCCAACTGACCAGGGTAATATTAGATATAAGACCAGCAAACAGAGGCATATAACCAAAAAAATTGTTCGGTAGGAACCGGTTGTACTGCTTGCATTTGACCGCATATTCCACTGCGTCCAGATAGTATAAGTCAATAGAAAAATAAGCGTACCAGAAACCAAATAGCTGATAATTACTTGTGAAGGGTCCCATGAAATCAAGATTTCCATCGACAATAGTTTCGTCAACAAATCGGGGAGCCGAGATAATCCAATTTTGGGTGTTTCACCAGCAAGAAGATCGGAGGATGGCAGATAAACCAGCATCAGGCTACTGGCTGGAATTAGGCCACATAAACGGATTAAAAGCAGGGGAATTTGTTTGTAATGACTGACAATGATAAGAAGCCCCAATGATATCAGAGCTAAACCGTACGATATTAAATGAGAAAAATAGGCTCCAATCAAAATGAGATTCAGCAGAATAATATTTTTAGCAGAATGATGATCTTTGTGTTGCCACCAATAACCTAGAGCCAAAAAGTAAAAGGGCACACTGAAAGCAAAACTGTAAAATCCCATCAGAAAAAGATAGTTATAGATAAAAGGAAATACCATCAAACAGATAGTTTTTCTACCTGCTTCAATCGAATTCAGGCAATAAATAACGGCCGTGGGGAAGAAGATTATGTAAAAACTTAAAAATACTTTTTCGGCTAATATAGGCGGAAAGATGAATAAAAGACCAGCTAACAGAAAGTGGGTAATCCAGTTGGGCAGAGGAGACCATTGGATATTATAGAATTCTGGAAACTGGTATGAAGAGTTCCAGTATTCACGAATGATTTGAGCATTATAGAGGTGACTGGGTCCATCCTGAGTGTGAAAATAGTGGCAGATCCAAACCGGAATTAAGTGAAGTCCAATGAGAATGGCTAGGATTAGCTGAATGGGAGAAAAATATCGACAGCAAGACGCTAGAAGATTACGGCTGGCTAAAACAAGCACACTCACAATGAATTGAGCCCTAAGTCTCAGCGACCAAAAAAACAGCGAGTTGAGAGCTCAATTCAAAGGTTCCAATCATAATTATTTGGGCTGGGTTTTGATATTTGCCCAAGTAAGCGAAAGTTTGTGCCAAGGAGTCACAGCAGTCGTTTTCAAAGGCTGTTTCATTTCATCAATAGACACAACACTATTCCAAAGAGTTACCTCATCAATAAGCCCATTGAAGAAATTTTCCCCATCACCTTTACCGCGACACCCAATAGCCAAAGGCAATCCATCAGTCGGATGTAAAGGCCCTGAAGCCGCTAGTTCGGCTTCAGCCTTTCCATTTACCCACAGCTTGGCCAGTTTGCCATCATAGGTGCCAGCAATATGGTACCACTCGTTCGGTTTAATCTCAAAATCTCCAATACAACAAGCTAACTTATTGCCCTTTTGAGAAACATAAAATGACAAAGTTGAGTCTGCTTCCAAGAAAAAACCGTAACTCCAATTTTCATGAACACCTTTTTCAATTACAGCCGTCCAACCCTTGACTTTAATTAGCTTAATCCAAGCTGAAATAGACATTTGATCAAAGTTAGCGATACTCTCATTATGACCAATAGATACCCAATCCGAACTACCATTAAATTCTAGAGCTTCACCTGATTGCCCTTTTACCGATTTGGGATTACCTTTAAGCTGGCCATGATTCTTATTACGGCTCAAATCTTTGACCGCATCTCCTTGATTAAAGCTCCAATAACCGACTAAAGAACTAAACGAATAGTCAGTGATCACTAGGGATAAAAGTAAAATAAGGCTAGAAATTATCACGACTTTTGAGCCACAGCGCTGGAAATTAAACATTAGGTTTTCTCCTTTTTCTGTTATCTTTCTGACTCCAATTTAGTCAGTATGAGTTAGATACGTTGAGTAAACTATTGTTTCGCTCTCAATTGAGACCAAATAACGGCTAATTTCTGTTTGGAACTAACTGATAGCGGGGTATGCAGATCATCTAGTGTAACGGCCTGATTCCAAAGTGTCACTTCGTCGATCACACCGTTGAAATTATTACTTCCGTTTCGGCTACCAATAGTTAATGGTAACCCTTCGGTAGGGTGAAGAACCCCCTTAGCTGCCATCTGTGCCTGTTCCTTATCATCGACGATTAATTTAGCTATCTTTCCATCGTAGATACCGGCTATGAAATACCATTTCTCTGGTTTGATCTTGTAGTCACCAATACAACAGGCTAGCTTATTTCCTTGTTGAGATACATAAAATGACAAGGTAGAGTCAGGTTCGAGAAAAAAGCCATAACTCCAGTTTTCGTGAACACCTTTTTCAATTACGGCTGTCCAGCCGTTAACCTTAATCAACTTAATCCAGGCTGAGATGGATAATTGATCGAAATCGCCAATACTATCGCTATGTTCAATCGACACCCAATCCGATGCGCCATTGAATTCCAGCGCTGTTTTAATTTTGCCGGCAACTGACTTTGGTTTGCCTTCAATCTTACCGTGATTATTATTACCACTTAAATCTTTAGCTTCGTTGGCGTCATTAAGATCCCAATAACCAATAAGCTGGGCCAAAGACAAATCTATCACGGTCAGGCATAATATAAAGGTCAAAAAGAGCGTCAACCAACGTATACGAGAGTTTGGGAGGGAATTCACTAAAATTGCTCCTATTCTAATTGTGCTAAGCACAAGGTGATGTCCCCTTGTTGAATCATTTACTTGTACAAACTAAACTAAGGTTGTATCTTGATTCAAGAAAAAGACTTTTTTGACTCCTAAATCTTTTGGATATTTAGTAAAAAGTTAATCACCAGTAAAAACAGTTTCTTCTATCAGATTGTAAATTTTTTGTCAATGTTTTAGAAGCTTGGTAGAATAAATCTGCTAATGATTGAAATTAAAGAATGAAATCAACTATTTGGCGGCTCTAGAAACACATTGGTTTTTAGAGCCGCCA
>CAYVHK010000059.1:11139-22687 GCA_964451145.1 uncultured bacterium
AATATTAAAGGGAGAATTGCGAATTTGGATAACTGGAAACAATATGATCAAATGGAAATCATCCAAAAAGAGTTTGAACAGTCAGGTATTATCTGCTTAAGTAACTTTTTCCCCTCTAGCGTTATCATTCCAATTCGACAACGTATCTATGCATCTTTTGAAAAACGAGGTGTTAGGAAAAGTGGACAGTGGCAGTATGGCGGTAATAATCTTTTAGATCTACCTGCATCAGAGGTAAAAGTTATCAGAAGAGAGCTAAAGAAAATACAAGAATTACGAGCATTCGATAACGATAATCTACTCAATTTGGCATCTAAAATTTCCAGTAGTAAAATTGATACTACGCCAGCCGAACAGAAAAATCATTGGCAGATCTTAATTACTTTACCAGATAGTAAAAAATGGGTGGTGCCACACTCGATGTGGCACCTTGATTTCCCTCGTCTCCCTAACAACCAACTTCCTGGCATACAAATGTTTACCTTTCTCGATTCAGTAAAAGCCCAGGGAGGAGGAACGTTGTTCGTTTCAGGTTCACATCGTTTGCTACATGACCAATCTGTTATTCCTTCAAAAGAGGTTAAAAAAAGGTTAAAAAGGGAGGACAGCTATTTTGCTAAGTTGTTTTGCCAGAAAATTGAAAAACGAGAAACTCTATTGTTGGAGAAAGGTAAAGTGGGTAATGTTGATTTACGTATCATTGAACTAACGGGAGAGCCTGGCGATCTTTATTTAGCAGACCTGCGATTATTGCATACGGTTGCTCCAAACGCAGCTGATAAACCAAGGCTGATGCTAACTAATCGTTTTTTCTGCCAGAATGCTATCGATTTGTGGAGACAACATATATCTGAAGAGAGAATAAGCAACTGACAATTTAGCCCGATACTGTGTGAGCCAAATGATCAATAAGCTTGAAATCCAAGATTCTATTTGACCAAGAATTAGGTATAATCAAGTTCTAATTTTGTCAATCTGGTAGAATCTAATTACCAAATTGATATCAACTTTCACCAAATAGGAGAAAATTATTTTGTATCTATTAAACGGTCTTTTGAAAGCAGCCTTGTTCGTTTTTTTTTGAATATAAATTTTTTGATATCGGCTGAAGATAATTCTAAGTGGTGGAAAGGCAATCTTCACACACATTCTTTGTGGAGCGATGGGGACGATTTTCCAGAAATGATCGTTAACTGGTACGTTGAAAATGGTTATAATTTTTTGGCTTTATCCGATCATAACATTTTATCTGAGGGCGACAAGTGGATCCAGCTTTCATCCGCCGGTACAACGGTAAAAGAAGCGTATCAGAAATACCTATCTAAGTTTGGCCAAGATTGGGTGGAGTCTACCCAAGATCCTGAATCAGGAATAAATGTTCGTTTGAAGCCACTCAATGAATTTCGATCTTTGTTTGAATCGCCTTCTCAGTTTTTATTGATGCGAGGTGAAGAAATTACTGCTCGTTATGTCAATCTGCCAGTTCATCTTAATGCCACTAATCTAAAAACGATAATTGCTCCTCAAACTGGTCAGTCTGTTCAAGAAGTCATACAAAAAAATGTGGAAGCTGTCTATCAGCAAAGGGAAGAAACTGGTCAACCCATCTTAGTTCATATTAATCATCCTAACTTTGGTTGGGCAATGACCGCTAAAGATATAGCGAAAGTAGAAAAAGAAAAATTTTTCGAAGTCTACAATGGCCATCCTGCCGTCAGGAACTATGGCGATCAAGATCATATGAGTACCGAAAAAATGTGGGATTACATTTTGACCTATCGGTTAACTGAACCAGGAAAAAATATCATATATGGGATAGCTACAGATGACGCACACAATTACCACAGCTATCAGATCAATAAAAGTAATCCTGGTCGTGGTTGGGTTATGGTCAAATCTATTCATTTGACTCCTGAGTCTGTTATTTCTGCTATGGAAAAGGGCGATTTTTATGCTTCCACGGGTGTTTATATAAAATCCATCCAATCTAATCCAAAGTCTTATGCTATTACGATCCAACCAGAAAACGGCATAACCTATAGTACCCAATTTATTGGTGTTGCCAAAAATGACATTACTGATATTGACACTTTTAAAAATTCTGAGATGAAAGATATCATCAATGACAATACAATTGGAAAAATTCTTAGTGTTAAGGAAGGTGCCAAAGTTAGTTATCAGTTTCAGGGTAACGAAATTTATGTAAGGGCTAAGATAATATCTTCTAAACTAAAAGAAAATCCTTATGCCCAAAATGACTTTGAATCAGCTTGGCTTCAGCCGGTGGTTCTTAATTAGTTTGTCTGCCAAGGTCAGATTTGGTTCGGTTGAATAGCTTTTGCTCAAGTACAAAGGATGCCTGAGTTGAATTATGTATCAAATATCTGGTTTAATTTCTAGCAAATGTCAGCTAATTCAATAACTCCTATACTACACCGATCTCTAAGAAGTGTAGTTAGCTGCTAACTGGAAAAAACGAAAAATAATAATTATTTAACATGCCACTCAGTCCCACAGATATTAATTTGAAGGATGATGATTTTTCTACCTATCATCAGAAAGGCTATTGGGTTAGTCCCGTGCTGTTCGATCCCCAAGAGGTAGAGATAATGCGATATGAACTAGAAAGGATTTGTGCTGGGCAACGGGATTATGATAGTTTTTTTTGGTTAAGCCAGCCCAAATTCACGGCTGATGATCCGGCTGTCCGTCAGGTAGTCAATGGATGGTGGGTCAACAAAGTTATGCGTGAAATAGTACGGAGTCCAGTTATTGGCTATATTGGATCCTTGTTAATGGATACAAAAGAGGTCAGGCTTTGGCATGACCAGATGCTCTGGAAACCAGGACTAAGTGCTAGAAAAGATTCTGAATTGAGTAATAACATAGGATGGCACCAAGATTACCCTCACTGGCAGTGTGCCAACACGATGAATTTTTGTACCGCTTGGATCGCACTACAGGATACCGATGAATCTAATGGAAGTATGCAGCTAGTGGAAGGATCACATCATTGGGGATTCCGTTATGATGCCAACACTTTTGGCGAAAAAGACTTAGAAACCCTACAAAAAAAAAACTGCCCACCCAACATGACTTGGAAAACTGAACCTTGTATCCTCAAGGCCGGACAAGCTAGTTTTCATCATTCGTTAACCTATCATGGTTCCGGACCAAACCTTTCCAGCCAACCAAGATTGTCGATCGTCATTCACATGATGCCACAAGATTGTGGTTTCACCTCCAAAGGTCGGTATCATCCTAATGCTGATTTGATGGGACCCGATGTCAAAGATGGTGATCTGTTCGATGGACCATACTTCCCACGTTTGTGGCCTAGTAATTGAGCAATTCCATCTGGTTTAAAGATAACATTGATCGTCTATCTATTTAAGAGTCGTTCTCCGGCATAGAGTGAATTGGATCTTGCCAAAATACCTGCTCTGGTTCTTCTACTACTGGGATGTCTAAATTGACAACCACTGCGTCCTGGTCACTGCGCACCAATACACATTCTAGAGGTTCATCCCTGCTAGCATTAATTTCCTGATGAGGAACATAAGGAGGAACATAAATAAAGTCCCCGGGCCCAGCTTCCGTTGTAAACTCAAGTTGATCTCCCCAACGCATACGAGCCTTGCCTTTAATTACGTAGATCACACTCTCAAGGGCTCCATGATGATGTGCCCCTGTTTTTGCGTTAGGTTGTATTTCCACCGTGCCTGCCCACAATTTTTCTGCACCCACACTGGCCCGATTGATAGCAGCGGCCCTAGTCATGCCAGGAGTTTGGGCAGTATCGAAGTCGAGTTGATCGCTGGCAACTACGCGAATTCCTTCTTTATACCAATTTTTTTCCATTTTACTCAGTTTCTTCGGTAAGATTTTTTCATTGATTATATTCGTTTCATAAGTTTATGGGCTGGCCACTTTCCGCACTTTTCAATACGGCTTCCATCATTCGTTGAACATCCAAACCTTGTTGGAGTGGCGCCTGACAGGGGGTTTCATCCAAAATAGAACTTATGAAGTGCTCCGCCACCCGCTCAAAAGACAGAGATTGCTTCTCCATCTCAGGTGCCAAGTCTTCAGGCAGACCATTATTGTTTCGATAAATAGTCAATGGATTGGTCTTGGCCCCAGCCTCTGTGCCAAATATTTCAATCTGTACTTCATTGGGTCGATGTGCTGCCCAAAAACTCTCGATTTGAATGCTAGCACCTCCTTCGAAAATGATAAAACCGGTACCATAGTCATCGGCATCGAATTTTTTTACGATTTCCGGCTCTGGCGTTGGGCCGTTGTATCCCAGCCCGCGTGGTCCAAACTTTGCTCCTGCCGCACCCAGGGCGTAAATTGGTTTAGGTGTTCCCAGTAACCACCATGAAGCATCCAAAACGTGAACACCCATATCTCGAAAAGCTCCACCTCCCGCTTGAATGAAATTTAGACGAAGTTGATCTTTACCCCGCCAAATTGGAATTCCGTTTCGGCGGAAGCTACGTGCCTTGGCGTAGTAAAGGTCTCCGAAATAGCCTTGTTTAACCAATTGCCCTAGATATTGGCAAGCATCTCCAAACCTATGTCCTAGGGACATCATATTAACAACACCGCTCTCTTCGGCTTCATCAACCAACTGACGGGCTGCTACTTCAGAATCAGCCAATGGCTTGGTAACCAGTACATGTTTCCCATTGCGGACGGCCTCTAGGCCAACTGGAACATGCCATTGATTAGGCGTGCCCACAAAAACGGCATCGACATCAACTGCTTGGCAAACAGCTTTATAGTCGGTATAGGTTGTGACTGGGCTTTTCAGATTTTTAGCCAGTTCATCCATTCGGCTTTCGTCCAAGTCGCAAAGAGCTACTACTCTACCCCTTTGGTTGGCATCCAATGCCATAGCATTAGGTCGACCAATTCCCATACCAACAATCGCAATTCTGACTTCAGTCATTGTGTTATTCCCATTTTTTTGATCAAAAAACATTAAATATCAGATCGCCGTACACTATAAGTCTGGGGAAAAACTTAAGCGCACTGATATTATTTCTACATTCTATGCCACATTTCTCATAAGTTCAATCCAGTTTTGATTCGGACAGGAGGATTTACTGAAATCAATACCCAAACGTGATTAAATTACAAATTTATAATGCGTTCTACAGCTGCCCAGAGAGCAGCTGCAACATAGGCATTTTCATCTTCAGTCATTAGTGGATGGAGCGAAACACAGAATAGCCTTTTAGCTATCTCGATAGATACAGGCAGTGTGTCTATCTGTTGGTGAGTTTGGGCGTAAATATAAGGTTGGGATTCCCAAACTGGTGGATTCGCTACCATCGTTCCGACTAGATATTCTTCTCTCAATATCTGGCAAAGTTTATCGCGCTTGTCTCCTGCCCATTCTGGTGGGACCAGTAACGTAAACAGATAAAAGGTATGATCACTCTCAGCTGGTTGGTAGGGTAAGAGGATTTCAGGTATGCCTTCTAATAGTTCTAACCGTTGATTGGCACGTTTTACCCGTTGGATTATCATATCTTCCAATCGACGCAACTGGATAGTGCCAACTGCTGCTTGAACTTTGGTCATTTTGTAACTAGATCCCCAACTGCCAGATTCATGTCCCCATTGGCGAAATCCTCTCAGCTTTCGAGCCAGTTCATCATCGTTGGTAGTAATCATGCCACCTTCACCCAGAGTCGTCATCAGTTTCATGGTGTGAAAACTAAACACATTCATCCAGCCCTTCTCTCCGATTTTTGTCCCTTTGTATCCACCGCCACAGGCACGTGCCGCATCACCAATTACTTTAAGTGGGCCGTGTATTGGATGCGGATATCGATGGGCAATATCCAGCAAATCGTCCATCGGAGCTGAAAGGCCATTCATATGTACGGGAAAAATAGCTCGTGTGCGTGGCGTAAGACGTCTTTCCACGTCCGCCGGATCGCAGTTGAAAGTACGTGGATCAATTTCACAAAATACTAGGTTGGCGTTTTGACCTAGTACTGCCAAAGGAGAAGCTTTGAAGTTGATAGCCGGGCATATAATTTCATCTTCTGCTTCTAGGTCCAAGCAGTGCATAGCTAGGTCGAGTCCTATACTGGCTGTACTCAAAGAAATGGCAAAGTCAGTTCTACAATAGTTAGCAAACGATTGCTCAAATTCAATAATTTCATCAACAATAAAGCCAAATCCAACTCGCCAGTCCATTGAACTGCGAATTGCCTCTGTGGTGGCTTCAATCTCTGCCTCGGTGTACCAACCCCCTAAATTGGGTTCAGCAGGAAATAACTGTTGAGGCCTATGTAATTGCAATATTTTTTTTCTTTCTTTTTCGTTCATCATCATTTTTTTCTATGTAGTTATTTCACTTCTCAATTAATGATATTGCGGTCTTCTGATTCGCGGATCAGACGAAAGGCCTAGATACTAGTTTAGTAAACACACCAATCAGGTATTGCGGATAACCGAATTCCCAATAACTTTATTCCCTTTTGATCCAGGGTTACTTTCAATTTCATTCTTACTCAGTAGCATATTCTTTCTTCTGCTAGGGATTGGTACTATGATTTTGAATAAATGTGTGCAATGTTTCTGTCCTGGGACATTTGATTACTTTTTCTACTGTCTGTTTAACTAACTGGCTAGACTCCAGCAATTTAGATTCTAACTCCCCCGCTGTTTGAATTGACCACTCGCTTTCTTTGGGCCCGTAGGTTTTTCTGAGATCCCATGCTGTGTATATAATCCAGTAAGCATATTCTTGCAATATCACTCTATTCCTCTCTCCGACTTCTTCTATTTCTGCATAGTCATCTATTTTATAATATCCTTGCTGAATGGCCTGTTGAGCCATTTCATATAGTTTTGAGGAATCGGACAGCCCCCACTCTTTAGGCATAGTGTAATGGAGGCCCACATCACTAATATGGTGGAGAACATGTTCGACTACTTCGGCTACTTGACCTTTTACCCCCTCCATAATGATATCGCACATGCTGTTCTCTTTCTGTGTTTGGTTTATTGATCGCTCCTCTTTTTGGGTAAGACGCCAATCCTCACCGACAAAGATTGGGATCACCGTTCGATAAAGATATAGATTGGTCAGCAGTTTTTTTTGCATGACTACATCTATCCTATTATCTACAGTAAACATATCAGCAATGGTTTGAGCTACGTTTTTCATAAATCGATCGCTGACATCATCACGTGCTATAAGAGTGATGCCACAAACAGTCAGCTTTTTGGTAAAAGGTGGGTAATGGGATGTCCGTTGTATAGAGTCAAATAGATACAGATTTTCTGGAATTTCGCCGGTCGGCTGATTTTGAACACAATCTAAAGTTATTTGGTTGCTCAACACTACATCTCGACCACAGCTTGTAATAGGAATAAGAAGGATCAGCAATAAGTAAATATTCGTTTTTATTTAAATTTTTCCTTCTTAATTAATAATTCAAAACTAGAGCACGCATAATCATATGGCACTGTGGACATTGGAAAATACACATCGTGAATCGCATCTCGAAACCGATTGTTTTAGCCTTTTTACCAGGGGTTCGTGGCTTCCATATCCCACTTGGTAATATTTTTGATTCTAACCGGATGATCTCTGGTGAATAAACGCACTTCTTGGCTGTCTTCTCTGGTGGGATAAATTCTTTGCACGATACATATATCACCGTTGACAAAAATCTCAATCACTGACTTATCAACCAAAATATTGAGATTTAAGGGGTGGTTTTTATCCAAATCGTAAGGTACCTTTTGCTTTAAACCGCCCAAGCTAAGTGGTTGTCCAAACTTTCCGCACGGATAAATTAGTTCTTGATTGGTACTCGATTTTTCAAAATCAATCACAAATTCTTTCTGGATATGGTCATAGAGAATAACTGTTTCTTCTTCACCATTGGGTGAACACAATAGTTTTAGTCCAAATCTTTCCGCTTCAAGGGAATCAATAGTAATTTTCAGTTCCATGCAGTTTGAAAATAAGCCACCGATAACTATTTCCTCTTTGACAGATAGGTGTTCATCCGGAAAGTTCTTTCGATTGTACCGCAGAGCTTTTAATTCTTCTACAGGTTGAATTTTAAGCTTATTATCCGATGTTGGTATAAAGTGCCAGGGAACCGTCATAATGCTGCTCCAACCATGGCTTCCAGTAGATCGGGCGTCGCTAATCCATCCCCAGAACAATCTTCTACCATTCCCATCAATCAAAGTTTCCGGTCCAGCTAGCATGCTTCCCTGATAACTGATTTGTCCGTTTATTTCGGGGTGAAATTTTTCATTTTGATACTGGCCAATATAATATTGACATTTACTATAGGGCTGATGTGTGTGCATTAATAACATATGCTTTTGCCCAAAAGGGAAGAAGTCAGAACAAGCACAATCTTCTTCTTCTCCCGTCCATTTCCGATCCGATTGATAGAAGGGGCCAACATATTCCCAAGACCTCAAGTCTGTTGATTTGAAAAGGCTAGTCGAATCTCCTTCATAACCAGGACGGTAATTCTTGTTACCAATTAAGGCGTAATAGGTTTCCCCTTCTTTCCAACCGCTGGGATCAAAAATGACACACTCGGGGAATTTAGCATCAGGATCAAGTTTATTGGTCTTACGATTCCAACCGTCTTCGATAGAAATAACAGGATTTTCAGCTAATGGCTCCCACCGTTCGAGATTGTCGTCGTAGGACTGATAAATGCAAATACCTTTGCGTGGCATATTAGTAATAATAGTTGGGACTTCCATGCCTTCCATTGCGTCGCCACTATTAAAATAATCCCCCTTTTTGCCTCGTAATGGCTCTCTAAGGTAAGTCTTGTGATAAGTCCAATGTAATAAATCTCGACTGGATATATGCTGCCAACTTGAGAAATCAAGTTGATTAGGACCGTTAGAAATTTTCTGTAAGTAACCAATATGGTATCGGCCATTCCAATAAATGGCTCCATTGATATCGTTCCAACGACCTTCTGGTGGTAAAAAATGATATTTGGGTCTGAATTTGTCACCGACCAATTTCTCTCTCAATTCGTAGGACTCCATCAGATAATCATCGTAGTTAATCATCGATTACTTTTCCTATTTAGAAAATTCAATTTTGGTCTGATACAGTAAGGATTCTAGTTATACTAACCACACTATAAACGACTGGTTATGTGTCGTCAAGTTTGTCTTTTTAGTCTTGGTCCCAGAAACAGTAAGTTAATCTGTGATTGTAAAAAACGGTTTTGTGTGTTGACAGAATAGATCAATTCTGATAGGATGGGTGGGTTAGAATTCGTTTCAAACCTCGCCGAGTTTCCCTCGGCTTTTTTTATGTCTGTAAATTATTATCCGAAATCCATTCAAAAATATTGGGCTAATTATTTTTTAGGAGTTTGAATAAATGAAATTGACACTTTCCATACCGCGTGCACGTCCAGCACATTTAGCCAGTATTGCCGCACCAGAAGGTTGTGAATCAGCCATTTTGCAATTGACCGGACCAAATCAAAAATTGATAGCTGAACGTGATCCCTCTTCCCCCGTATACCATGTTAATTTGCCTGCACTCGAAGGTAACTCAAAATTACAATTTGAGGTGGAAGAATTAGATGCCGAAGCCCCTGCGGCAGGTATTGTTACTAAAAATGTCAATGGGAAATTAGATGTTGAGTTGGCGGGCTCTCCCTTTATGACGTTCCATCATACTACAAGCTACCCCAAGCCGGTTATTAATCCTATTCTCTCCCCCAATGGTGTCAACATGTTGCGTGAACCTATGGAAGCTTGGGGGAAAGGCGAACACCCTTGGCAACGTGGATTGACCTTGATGCAGGGTGCGATTAACGGAGTAGATTGCTGGAATGAACAAGCCGGTCGTTCTGGATTTGGACGTACCCAACAAGACAAAATTTCAATTTCTCACAATTCACTTTCATTACTAGTAGAATCTGATAATACCTGGTATGAACACGATCGTCCATTGATGACCGATAGCCGTTCCTATCGATTATTTGACTCAGATCGGGAGGCGGTAGTTTTTGATATTTCACTTACTCTTAAAGCCTCTTATGGACCAGTGACGATTGGTGATACCAAAGAAGGTGGGTTTTTGTGCATCCGCGTTAATCCGTCAATGAATGCCAGTGATGAAGGTGATATGCGTAATGCTTATGGGGCAACTGATGAAAGAGGATGCTGGTCGTTACCTTCTCATTGGATGGATTATTATGGTCCTGTTGCTGGAGGTGAGACTGTTGGGTTTGCTATTTTTGATCATCCACAAAATTTTCGCTATCCAACTACTTGGCATGTGCGTGGTTATGGTTTGTTTGCACCCAATTGCTGGATGTTTAAGCCTGATTACCATTTGTCTGAGGGTGAATCATTGATGTTTAGATGGCGTGTGATAGTACACACTGGTAATACCGATCAAGCTGACATTTCTAGTAGATTTTTAGATTACGTCGATGTCCCACGTGTTGAGTGGGAATAAAGACATTATAGATTTGAAGACCATGAAAAAATTGGCTATGCGTCTATTTCATGGGTAGTAATTAGAGATAATAGCTAACAATTTCATTATCCTGAAGTTCCATCTTATGAAGGTAAATCTTTCTGTCAGGCCAAAAATTAGGCCATGAAAAAATTCGACAGGTAGCATCTATCTGAATTATCTTCTATACAGATCTTGCGACATTAGAAGAACAAAAAGTGGTATCCAAATTGGATGTCCCCTTTTAAAGTTAACCATTTCTATAGAATGATTTCGTACCTGCTATTTTTCCATTTTGACTATACTGATCAATCGATGGAGCAAGTGGCTAGTCTGTATTGCTTTTTTTTAACATTAAATATCTTTTGCTGTTAGCGGATACTGACCATTTAGAGCTAGTTGCCGGTCTTGTCTCACCCTAGATAGGTAGGCACGCATGCTTTCTATATTGAATTCTTCAATCAGATCATCACTTGACATGTCCGGCAGTTGGGATCCAAAAATGATCAGGCATTCTTGTGGTAACCATTCACAATATGCGGCTGTGGCGCCGTATTTTTGATGCAGTTTCTGCAACCGTTCAATATTGTTGTCATGGTGTAACAAACGCCGATCTAAATCCAAGCTCAGCGATGAAACTGGTGAACCGCCTGTAGCATCGCTAATGTTACGATTAATCGACATCATTTCTCGCCCCGAAATGTCTACAAAAGTGGATTGTCGAGAATAAGTGGCCCCGATATAAAAACCAAACTCAATAGCCCATTTAGTCAACATTCGTTCGCCTGACCACATTGATGACCAAATAACCAACTCAGATTCATTTTTGCATAACTCAGAACCAACTTCCCAGTAGTTGATATCAAAACAAATACTGAGTCCCACACAACCAAAGTCAGTTTGGAAAGCTGGTGCTTCTACGCCGGGAATAATCCCGATATCTAGTTCAGTATGGGTGGGGAAATTTTTGTGATAAACACCAGCAATTTGTCCGTTTCTGTCAATTAGGACTGAGCTATTGTACTTGTTCCCATTTTCAATGGTAGC
>CAYVHK010000060.1:0-22427 GCA_964451145.1 uncultured bacterium
GACCAGCCATGGAGAAGGTAATCTGAGTAATATCGAATGGTATGGTCTCATTGACATCAAATCTAAGTCAGCTCGCACTACCAAAATACTCCCGGCTCATGATGATTATGCCCATATTTGGCTAAATGGAGAGAAGGTTTTTGATAATTCCCAATGGACTGGTGGGGCTCGAATCGTTAAAAATCCGACTGAAGTCAAACTTAATAAAGGCGAAAATATTTTGCTGTTCAGATGTGGTGAATCTGGTGGCGCAGATTACGTTAATTTACATTTTGAGAAAACTGATCGTGATCTCAAAATTTTGCCGACCACTGATAAAAAGTTTTTTCAACATGTCCAATCTTTGGCTGTTGACGCTGAAAATAAGCTAGCAACCATTTGGGCTGAAGTGAAAACCTACCGTTAGTTGTGACTGTTGGATTTTGGGTAATGTCAATATGTTGGGGTATTCTCAATGAAAACTAAATTCCCAATATGTTTTACCAACAAATAATTGAGTCTGCTGCGGACTGCGAATTAGCCTGCCCACAAATGTGGAAAGGTTAAGAACCTACTCCAATAAACCGAAGTAACTTAACCAACGGCCCTTGATAAGATTCTATTAACTTCTGCCTGTCCTTCTCTATCTGACCAATTGAATGGCCATTGAACATCACAATTGATCCAACAGGGTACGATATTGTATAGATCGACCTGAAAAATTAGCATTATTGCGCCCCTAGGATAACTAACTCCCACTTCAAATGAAGATTAGGAAATGCAAAAAGCCGATCCAATGGATTTTATCAGTTAATTTACTGCAGATGTCGGTCAGCAAAATCTAAGTAGCATTTCCAATCGTAAAGAGTAACATCGTGTCCCCCAGTCCGAATATGATAACCAATTTGGCCCATTACTGGATGGTCGATCTCAGGTAATTGATCGACGGGAATACCCTCTGTACCTAACAATCGATAAACTGGATCAGCGTATTTGGCAGCCAAAAATTCCCCTTTGGGGTCTGCCCACAGATCTTCCGCTGCACTTGCTACATAAACCGGCCGAGGAGCAATTAAGGAAATTAGCTCATGCTGATCAACTGGCAATTGATCTTCATTATCATTGTAGTGATTGAAGTTTGGGCAAAACCAATGTGGAAATGCGCTATTAATTCGGGCTATAGTCTCACCAAATTGGCGACGGGAAATCGCAGCTCCTCCACAACCTGAATTGTTGGAAATAACCATGGCAAAACGAGGATCTTGTGCACCGGCCCAAAGCGATGTTTTTCCCAACCGAGAGTGTCCTATCACAGCAACCTTCGAATCGTCAATATCGGCATGAGTCTCTAAATAGTCTAGTATACGGCTTAATCCCCAAGACCAAGTGCCGATACTGCCCCAATCTTCACCTTTCCTATGTTGATAATTTTGTCGAAATAGCGGATGAATACCATTCTTAAATCCGTCATCAAAATCTGGATCCAGATCGCCATAATAGACAGTAGCCAGAGCATATCCACGTTTGATAATAGTTTCAATTTCCCATCTTTTGGCAGCACGACCTCGTCCATCCTCAGACGCTATGTTGTGGCTGACACCAAATTTATCATTATTCTGTACCCAAGCCTCGGTTAAACGAATGTTAGGGTCGGGATGAACTGTGTGATTACCATGAAAATTAAAACCCAGAAAGACTGGAACGGGTTGAACTGCATCTTTGGGTCGATAGATTAACACATTGATATCGGGCGAGTCGTCCCCAAATCGAAGAATAACTTGTTCTTGAACTGATGTTTCATTTAGTGTGTTTGGATTCTTATTAAGTATTTTAATTTCTACTGGCAAATGCTTATCTGGCGTTTGACCGTATACTTTGGTCTCGAATAATTGTAGAATTTCGGCGCGTCTTTCTGGCCAATCTGAAGCTTGGTTTACAGGACCACCATCTGTGAAAGTGAGTGGGTCAGTTAATGAATAGGAAGGTACTTTATTTTCGTCATAATTTGGTTCGAACATTGCATAACACATCAATACCAGGTCGCCAATCATTTATATTTTCCTCCACAAAATTGAATAACACCGCAGGTTGGTATAACAAATCCGATTGTACCTGTCAATATCTATTATTGCTGATGGGCAGATTTCTTACTTAATTTTTTAAAACCAAATTCAATCATAATCGCTAAGTTGCTTGGCAAATTTAGTTAGCTAGTATTTGGTATGAGTTGCCATTAGGTGTCCTGATTGTTTTTCGATTTTGATCAGTGCTGTCAAGCCAATTACCTATTCTGCGGAATGTTCTGAACTAGCTGGTATCAGTTTGGGCCATATCTGTAATGAAATGTGTTAAATAATTTTTTAGAAATAAACTAATAATACTTATGAAGTTTTATCTTTCCTTGGCTGGTAAATCCACCTTATTTTGATTGATTCTTATACTTGTCTTTAAGCCCATTTCAGTATCCTTCAATTTGTAAAAATGTCTTAATTGCTATGGACCGTTTTTTATCATGAAAATTTATGATAAAAAACGGCACTAATGATATTTTCACGATATAATGTAATATGGTGGCTTAGACATTTTTAGCTAAGAGGATTTATAGAGGTAATTTATTTCATGAAGAATTCATGTAATCTAATAGTTGGCTTGTATTTATTGGGCTTATTTATTACAAAAAGCCTAATATCAGCAGAATTATCCGAGGATAGTCCATATTGGAATCAGTGGAGAGGACCAAATATGGATGGGATTGACCACGAGGCGACCCCCCCTATCAATTGGGGTGAAAACGGGGGAGATAGTGTTAATGTGAAATGGAAGACAAAAATCCCAGGTTCGGGGCATTCATCGCCTGTTATATGGAAGGATCGTGTTTTTCTACTGTCTGCAGTAGAGATTGGGGAAAAAATAGAATCCGACGATAGAAAAAAGATACACAAAGAATTGCCTGCTTGGCGGCGATTAATGGGTGGGAAAAAGGCAAATCGATATCTTAAATTCGTAATTTTGGCTTTTGATCGGGAAAGTGGCGATATAGTCTGGGAGCGTACTGCAGTAGAAGCATTACCTCATGAAGGAGTTTTCAAGGACGGCAGTTGGGCTTCGGCTTCACCAGTTACTGATGGAGAACGATTACTAGCTTTTTTTGGTTCATATGGGTTGTATTGTTGTGACCTAGAAGGCAATGTTCAATGGCAAAAGGAATTTGGACAAATGGATATCATTTATGATTTTGGTGAAGGGGCTACACCAATGATTTATGGTGATACCGTTATTGTTAACTGGGATCATGAAGGTCAGTCATTTATTGTTGCTTTGGACAAACAAACTGGCAATGAGATCTGGCGAAAAAACCGTGATGAGACAACAACCTGGTCGACCCCAATTGTCGTTAGCGTTGATGATAAATTACAGGTTATTACTAGTGGCAATCATCGTAGTCGTGGGTATGATTTTCACTCAGGAGAACTCATTTGGGAAGCGGGTGGATTGCATATGAATACGATTCCAACTCCTGTCTTCAAGGACGGTATAGTCTATGTGGCTTCGGGTTACCAAAAGACAGTAATGCAAGCAATTCGCATAACTGGGGCTAAAGGTGATATTACTGGGACAGATGCAATTATGTGGCAACAACAGAAAGATGTTCCATATACACCATCGTTGTTATTGTACGATGATATTCTGTATGGTCTCAAATCAAATAAAGGAATTTTGTCTTGTTATAATCCAAAATCAGGAGAACTATATTATGGCCCTCAGCGATTGCCTGGTATAAAGGGCATTTTTGCCTCCCCAGTTGGTGCCAGTGGAAGAGTTTATCTGATTGGCAGAAACGGGGGCTCTGTTGTTCTAAAAAATGGTAAATCTTATGAAATTTTAGCTGAAAATAGTTTAGACGACAATTTTGATGCGTCTCCAGCCATCGATGGAGATGAACTTTATCTTCGTGGGCATAAATATCTATATTGCATTGCAAAATAAAGCTATATAGGTCGATTAAAAACAATGATTAATTGTCTGATTTGAGAAAAATCTATTTTTGGAACATTAGTTATCTACTCTAATGAATTGTACAATTATGCTGTTTTTTCACCTTGGTCTGTATTGAAAATTTGCATTATTAATTCAAACAATACAATTTAGTCAAACTGAGTTATATTTTGGGTATATCTAATAATCATGACTCTATCTCACCTAATTTCTGACATTATGATTATTGGCAACCCAGAATATGGTTTTTAAATCTAGGCAACCAAGTTTCCATTTCCTTCTTACTTAAGCACTTTTTAAATTCTTCGCTTGTCCAATTTAGTAATGAGTTATTGACTTGTTATTTGCATTGGGATATAAAGTAGCTATGCAGAATATCTAACAAACTAGGCGAATCCACATAAAAAAATGAGATCTTTGATATGGATTTGGGTGTTTTTTTCAGCTTCTATTGGATTCAGCGGTACTTTTTTTGACAATTTTAGTGATATCGCCAAAAGTAAAGAAGTTTGGGAAATTATCCATCGCAATTGGAAGATCAAGAATGGATTCTATTGGGCTCCGGGTAAAGTTGGACTAAAAACTGTTCCATTGAGTTTGCTGCCAATTAGAGCTGAAAATGGAATGGTGATTGAAGCCCAATGTGGTGATATGGGGGATGGCCAATGGCAAAATTTTGCTGTTGTTTTTTCCTATGAAAACGAGGATGAAGCCTACACAGCTGGAGCTGGAGTAGGAAATAAACAATAGCGGTTCTTTAAACTAACCCCTCAAACCGCCTCAAATGGAGGGATTTGGGGGGAAGACGTTGTTCCCGGATTGCCAACAAAAACACCTTTGACTGTTGAGAAGTGGTACAACATTCGGATCGAAATTAAGGGCAAAAATATATTCCTATTCGCTGATTCCAAACCCAACGGAGATAAGCTGAAAGAAAAACATGTTTTTGAAATGAATAAGACCCCAACAGGCCGTTTGGGTTTAGCTGCCGCAGGTGCTTCACCAATGTATAATCATATCAAAGTCACTGGGCCCAATGTAGAAGACCTATTTTCTGTCTCTCCAAAAGAGAGACTTGTTGTTACTTGGGGCCGAATAAAAAACTTTCGCTCCTTTTAATAGTTATAGGTCGGTATGGATTGCAAGTTAGTTTTTGAAAATGATAGAAACCATTACCTTGTAAGGGAAATAATGTAATGACAGATTTTGAAAAAATAAGGGGTGGGGAAAATGTTGCGAAAGCAAGTCTGATATCCGAACAAGGCTATTGTGTTGTTGAATCGGTTTACGATGAGAAAGAGTGTGAACTAATACGAACGATATTTAAAGATCTATGCCGCAAAAAAGGTGGTTTTTCTAGACAACAGCCGACAATTAGTTTTCACCCTCTCTTGGAATGGGCACCAGAAATGGCACCTTTTTATGCTAAACCTACCTTGGTAGAACTAATGGCAGAAGTATTAAATGATAAAGTACGGCTTGTTCACAGTGGAGCAGCGGTATTTAATAACAATCTAGTGTCGCCGATACTTTCTGATTGGCACAATCATTATTTTTGGCCGATACCTGAAACGGGTCTAGATCGGCGTGTACCGGAGCGGATTCTTTGTAATATTTATGTAGATGGTACTACGCCTGATGTCGGGCCGTTGATCGTCTTGCCAAGAAAACTAAATGATTCAATAATATGTGGCCAAGGGGAAAATGATACCGAATGGAAAAGACAGAAGGTGGTGTCAATTCCACCAGGATCAGCAGTGATTTTTGACACGGCGGTTCACCATTGTTCTAGACGTGGAAATTCTGACGGATTACGCCATTTATGGGGTGGTCATTATCAAGGTTGGAACAATCCAACTCCACATTCAGAAGATAATACAGCTGAAAATTCAACTATTGTGGAGTATCAAAATCAATTACCACTGCTAAAAAAAATGTTAGAGAATCCTATTAAATGAGAGCCAATTAAATATCATTGAAGTGATGACGGTCCAACAATTGTAGAAAGAATAGTTGTAAAAAGATGAATGGTGATTTCATGAGTATACGAAGTCGTTGACAACTATCAGCTGAAAACAAAGATGAGTTTTAAGTCTTTTATAAATAATCATCCTTGATCTTGGCCGGATGGGGTTAGTGTCTCTTGCTTATAACATGTAGGTAATTCTTTGACACAGACTATTTAGCTAATTTGAGATCGACCCATTTGAGGGCAAGGTTGCTATTTGCTGAAACAGATTTTGGCTTGCCGTTTGATGGTACGTAATCACCTTCGAAAAAACGTACATTATCGACCCAAAAATCAGCTTTTCCAAAGGCAATATGAAACGTGATTTGTGCTGGAACAACGTCTTTATCTAGTTTGGGGGACGTAACGTGAAATTCTTTCCATTCTTCAGTCATATCGAATTTACCACCTGCAATTTTCGTAAAAGGGGCCTGAGCCAATTCTGGTTTGAAATTGATTTTCATTGTACCCTTTTTCATTTTTAAAAAAGCCGCCAAGGTGTATTTTTTCCCCTTTTCAAAAACATGATCTTTATGTTGTAAGCCACTGGACCAAAAGTCTTTACCAGGACCTGGCACACTGACATATAGAACTCGTTTGCCTTCTATAGGGCTGTCTTTTATAGTGGCACCCGCTAATTTCGTTTCGACTGATTTTTTGACATCACCATATGTATTCCACCCGGCCATTTTTTCTTCAAATCCACCATTTTTTAAAAGGTTTTCAGGTGTGGCTGAATAGGAAGGCTTATAGATTAAAAAAAGGGATGAGAAAACAATTAGTATGTGAGTAATATTTTTCAATTTCATAAATTATTTCCTAAAGCAGACTTGTAGTAGACAGATCGCAAATGTTTAGAGCGAGATTAGTATTATCGCCGAAGAGGAAATATAATTTCAAGAGATCTGCATGCTTAATTTCAAACTAACCAATCACAAAATCCAATATCATATTGAGGAATTGTAGTTTTACGTATATAAGGTCGGAGCGACTAACGTGGATGAGGTTATATACTTGCAGTTGTCCAGTCTTTTTGACACTGAAACAGAAGAAAAAACCAAACTTGATATGGTGCAGTTACCGATACTTGATTCTATTATTGTTTAATTCCAGAACTCCAAAAAACCAAACGGTAAGAAGTCAAGTATGTTAATAATTATTGAAAAATTTAGTATATCATGGCCACTGTGTGGCACGGTCATTCTTCCTGTTCGCCAGCAGAATTGAAATTTGGATAGTTTAATAGAAAAACAATTGGATGGTAATATTTCAGTCTTTATTTAACTTAGCTTGTCCAGTAGCTCCAAGGCCCTGTTCAGAGCCTTTTTCGTGGTCTTGACATTGTCAAGTTCTTGAGGATCAATAAAAAGCGAAAAGCCTGTGGATTCCTCCTGGAAATTATTTTGGAGATTGTCTGAATTTATAGAGTCAATAACTTCATATGTTTGAACTGGATGCGTAATATTTTTCACTTTTATCGATTCAAGTTTTCTACAATTAATATTGTCTCTTATCAGCAAGTAAGTGTCCTCAGAAATCAGTATCTGATTTATATTTGCACTACTTTCTAATCTAGACGCCAGATTTACACCATTACCTATTGTAGTGTAGTCTAATCGGTCGTGAGAACCAAAATTTCCAACAGTACAGGTATCAGTGTGAATTCCTATTCTGATGTCTAAAGGCTGGGAAATGCCTAAGCTTTTCCAATATTTTTTTATTTTTGGGAGTTCGTTTTTCATTTCTATTGCCATTTCAACACAGGAAATAGCATCTTCCTTATGCCCTTTTGATTGTGGATCTCCAAAAAATATCATGATTGCATCGCCAATGTACTTATCAACTGTTCCTCCATATTTAATCGCTATTTTTGTCATTTCTGTGAGGTAGTTGGTCAGAAGATCTGTGAGAACTTCAGGTTCTAGGCGCTCTGTTAATTGGCTAAATCCTTTGATATCAGAGAAGAAAACACTTAATCTCTTCCGTTTAGTCTCAATTTTCACTTCCAAATCTCCCGTAAAAATTGATTCATAAACTTGAGAAGAAAAATACATTGCTAACTTTTGTAAGATATGTTCGTTATCTCTTGCCGCAGTAATATCAGTTCCATAAAGATTGATGAAACCAAATTCGACCACTGGGATGACATGGAAAGAAAAAATCTTATTGCCAACTTCCATTTCCATTGGACTCGGATTATTTAATTTAGAATGTGCCACTAATTCGGCAGGTATCTCACCTCCCAAATCTATTTCCCATTGTTTTTTTATAAATTCGCCTGCTTGGTTGGTGTATAGCAGTCTACCTTCCTCAGACATTTTTAAGACTGGATTTGGATTTTGATCAGGAAATTTAGTTATTACTTCTATTTCCTTTCTTAGAGAGATAATAGTGTCTTTTTTTTGATTCATTGATATTATTCTATCTAAATGATAAAACGTGCTTTAGAGTTAAGTATTTAGATAATATGAGCTTGAACAATAAAAAAATACGTCAATACGTTTATTTGGCTAAAAGTCCAAGTGTAGTTAAAAGAGGTATCAAGTATTCGATAATAGTAGGATCGGTTTTAACTTGCATAAACCATGGCAATAATCTACTTGAGGGCCAAGTAAGCAGTATTAGAATGCTAAAAATTGGCTTAACCTATATGGTACCTTATGTTGTTTCAAGTCTTTCAAGTATCCAAGCGTTGTTGAATAAATGATAGAATAGCAACCACGACTCCAAATTCAGTCTGTTCTTCGCTGAGCTCAGAATTAATTACTGCTGCCGGTTGGATCTACTAAAACTAACACTTCGATATTTATCAATTCATATACTGACCGCAATAGTTACTTTAAAATGTTTTCATGTCAAATTTGTCGCACCTTTTTGCAAGAGTTTAACTTTTACTCTTTGTACGTTTTAAGATTTGAAATTAGACTGGTTTGCTCTCATATGCTTGAAAATTCTAGTAGACTTAATTACTTGACTCACGTGGATGTGCTTTGAAAAAATTCCATATTATTTCGGTCGCAGAAACCGAATGGTAACTTTTCCGTGGCCAGCCGTGGTCTCCGTTTTCGATGCTGTAAAGCTGAACTTCGGTCGAATTTTGGCCACCGCTCCAAGTATCAAGGTGAACCTTGCCTCCGTTGAGGTCTGAGCGTATCGGTTCCCCGCAGTTATTATGCCGAACAAAAAATTTGGCTGATTCGAGAGCGGTTAGCCATCCTTTTCCTGAGATATCCTTTTTACTGTAGGGAACAACGTCGTCAGCCATACCATGAAAGGAAATCACAGAAATTGGTCGAGTTGGTTGTTTAGTGTTAATGAGAAGACCTGCTACTTGAGCAATGGCTGCGACTTTAAGCGAATGAGTGACAGCATAGGAGAAACTCATAAATCCTCCACTACTATGACCAGTCATGAAAACTTGGTCTGCATTGATTCTGAGCTCATTTAACAATAAATCAATGAGCTCAGACAGAAACTGTGAGTCTTGACTTGGTTTCCCTCTCCAACCGATCTGCCAACTTGTAGGAGAACCGAGCGCAGTGGGGAAAACGACAATAAATTGCTCTTTGTCCGCTAGTTCAGTCCAACCGTAATAGCGACTAGAAGCTCTCTGTCCATTACCTGAACGACCATGCAACATAATAACCAACGCCAGAGATTCTGTCGAATTCTTTTGATATACCGGTGGAATGTGTAGAAGATAATCGCGCTCTTTTTTTCCCGATTGCATAGTTCGGTATTGGGTACCAGGACTATTAGCTAGGTTAGATGAAGGCAATACCAACACAGATGAAAATCCCAGTAGGTAAATAAGTAGTACAGTAAAATTTGGTTTTATCGTAATGAGAGTCATGGACTTTCTCTAAAATTATCTAGGATTTTCTTGAACTAGTACAAAGAATCAAGCCTAAGTATTATTCACTTTTTCAGTGTGGTAAGTGGTCTTTTAGAAGGCCGTAGAAAAATGCCCCCAAAATTGCTGCTGATAAGGGAATCAGAGACACCCAAATTCCATTGCCAATTAGTGCATATAATGGACCTGGACAAGCACCAGTCAGAGCCCAACCCAAGCCGAATATAAAACCACCAACCGAATACTGAATTATCTTAGAGGGTTTCTGATCATCAATTAAGATCTCTCTGCCATCGATATCTTTTAATTGATATTTTTTAATAATCTGAATTGATAAAGTTCCTGAGACAACAGCCAAACCGATAATGCCGTACATTTGAAAAGAATGGAATCGAAACATTTCCTGAATTCTAAACCAGGACAAAACCTCAGATCGGGTCAGAACAACTCCAAAGATAATACCAGCAAGTAAAAAGCGAAAATCTTTCATTATGACCTCTATTTAGCTCAAAATCAATGGGAGTAATAAGTGAGTTGCTACTAAGCCCCCAGAAAAAAAGCCAATTACTGCAATCAATGAAGATAACTGTAGGTTTGACAATCCACTGATTGCATGACCAGAAGTGCAACCACCAGCATAACGAGTTCCGAATCCTATTAGTATCCCACCGATTATCAATTGAATGATCCCCGGTATTGTTGTCAAATAATCCCAATTGAAAATTTCTGAAGGAACTAATCCCATGAAATCAGTAATTCCAATAGCCAATAAACTTTGCTTGGTTTTCTCCGATATCTCAATTGTTACCTCACCATCAAATAAAAAATTGGCCAACCATCCACCAATCATAATGCCAGCTACAAAGCATAAATTCCACTTTCCCTCCTGTTTCCAATTGTAGACAAAATGCTTGATTTTTTGGTTAGGCCATAACGCACATATATGCCTTAAGCTAGCAGAAATGCCAAATGTTTTTCCGCCTAGAAAAAACAGTAGTGGTACAAAAGCCCCGATTGTGATGCCTGAAAAATACCATGGCCATGAAGTTTTAAAAAAAATCACAATATAAGCATCCTTTGTAAACTAATTTGATTGAGAATAATTTGCTTAATTGAACAAACAGAATTTACGTTTTTCATGGTGAGGTATCTTTCCGATACGAAGATGTAATAAGTCAAAATCCCCTAGGGGAAACAGATTAAAGCCTTCTATAAATGTTTGTGTGTCAATACTAGGCTCGTAGGAGATAATTTTTGGTCTAGTTTTATATGCTAATTTCAGTTTGTCATTCTAACACACAAATTAGAAAAATAGAAGATATTGAACTAGCGCTTATTGTTCAAGTGTACATAACCGAACTTGGTTGAAAATAATGAACTGCATGACTCGCAATCATATTATCAAGCTAATAGAAATAATACTGAAAAGATATTATAGTCGAATTGAGCAACTAGCTTAACGATTGTTTTTTCGACATGGTCGTTGCTTAGCCTAAGTATTCTTGTGCCAAAAAATTACTTGGAAATTTGGTCATGGCTTGGAGCCTCAACCCAGAACGAACTCAATTGCCAAGTAGAACCGATTAATTTTTGCTCAGTTAATATAAAAAAGGATATAAAATCGTTTTTTTGAAGACCATTTTGTTGGATAAACTGGGATTTCCTAATATCATCTATTTGGTCTAGCAAACAGGAGAAAATCCCGCCAAATTTCCTTGACACATATGACCGTGATTTGAGAAAATATCCCACCTAAAAAAGGAACTCCGACTTGCAGTTAAAACCGATTCCCTTCCTTATTATATTGATTTTGAGCTTCACAACCGTTTATGGAAACACAAAACCTCAAGCGTTCATTTTTGGTCGAGGTGGTGATTCAGTTGGATTGGATCCTGCTCACGAAGAGGACGGCGAATCTTTCAAAGTCTGCGAAAATATATACGATACATTAGTTCAGTACCAAGATAATAGCACCGAGATTGAACCCGCTTTGGCCGAATCATGGGAAATTAGGTCTGACGGGTTGATCTGGACTTTTTATCTGCGACGCAATGTCGATTTTCATGATGGCACTCCTTTTAACGCAGATGCAGTGTTGTTTTCGCTCAACCGTCAGCACGATACTAATCACCCCTTTCATCAAATAGGTGGCCCTTATATTTATTGGGCCGATACCGGTTTAGCTAAAACGGTTAAGAAAATTACCAAAATTGACGACCACACAATTCAAATTGAACTGAATCAACCTTATGCTCCATTCATTTACGCTTTAACTATCCCAGCCTTTGCCATTGTTAGTCCAACAGCCCTCAGAGAACACAAACAAGATTTCACTAACCATCCAGTGGGGACGGGCCCCTTTAGCTTTCTCCGTTGGGATCGAAATGAGAAAATTATCCTCAAAGCCAATTCATCTTATTGGGGAGGAAAACCGGGTATTGATCTGTTAGTTTTTCGCAGTATTCCGGAAAACTCAGTGCGTTTAATCGAACTACAAAGCGGTAACATTCAAGCTATGGAGTTTCCCAACCCTGACGATTTACCATTGATCCGCCAAGATAAAAACCTCCAAATTATTGAGAAAGCAGGGATGAATGTTGGTTATTTAGCTTTGAATATGGATAAAGAGCCGTTCGACAAACGACAAGTACGTCTTGCTATCAACCATGCTATTAAAAAAGATGATATAGTAGCTCAGCTTTACCAAGGCTTGGGTGTTCCGGCCAAAAACCCAATCCCACCCAATATGTGGAGTTACGCCGAGGAAACCCAACCCTACGCTTATGACCCTGAATTGGCTCGGCAATTACTGGCCGAAGCAGGTTATGCAAATGGTTTTGAGGTTACGCTTTGGGCTTTACCAGTACCACGCCCTTACATTCCTAATGGTCGTATGTTGGCCGAGATTATCCAGTCAGATTTGAAGCAAGTTGGTATTCAAACTGAGATTATGTCGCCAGATTGGGGAACATACTTGGAAAAAACAAAAAATGGACATCATGATATGGCTATGTTGGGTTGGTCCGCAGATTTTGCTGATCCAGATAATTTTCTCTACTATCTATTGAGTAAAGCTGCAGCCAACAAACCGGCCGGAAATATTGCCTTTTATCGTAGTGATGAGATGCAAACAATTCTGGATCAAGCAAGAATCGAAACTAAAATGGAAGCGCGTACTCAGCTTTATAAGCAGGCACAAACTTTGTTTCATCACGACGTCCCTTGGGTACCGTTGGCTCATGCGAAACAAATAGTAATTGCTCACAAAAGTGTTCGTCAGCTGAAATTACATCCGATTTCGTTCAAGTACTTGCGACACGTCGAAATTAATACCGATTAGCTTAAAACAATCTATTGGATGAGTCTTTCATGGCGAGGTCTGTTTGATCGGATATTTGTTTCAGCGGCTGTTTTCAATGTTGATTTCGTTGTTTGGTGTTTCCATCTTAGTCTTTTGTATGGTTCACCTGATCCCAGGAGATCCAGCGCTGATGATTTTGGGGGAGAGGGCGACTGAAACAGCTTTACAAGAATTGAGACAAAAAATGGGGCTGGATCAACCCAAAATTGTTCAGTATGCCCAGTTTTTATCGGATTTGGCACGCTTTGATTTGGGCCGGTCCTTTCGTACTAAAGGTCTGGTGATTGAGGAAATCATTCGATATTTTCCACCGACTGCGGAGTTAACATTAGTCGCTATGATTTTTGCCATCATTTTTGGAATTTTAGCCGGTATTGTTTCTGCTATCAATCAGGGACGGTTCTGGGATTTTGCCACTATGTTCGGTTCCTTGGCTGGTATCTCGATACCTATTTTCTGGTTGGGATTGATGCTGATTTTGTTTTTTGCCCACCGGCTTCATCTATTTCCTGTTTCTGGCCGGTTGGATACTTTGATTGACTTGGAAATTCAGCGGCGAACAAACTTCATGTTGATCGATACATTGCTGGCTGGTAATATACCGGCATTTTTGAATGCGGCTTGGCACTTGATTTTACCAGCAATTACCTTAGGTACAGTGCCGTTGGCTATTATTGCTCGTATGACTCGGTCGAGCTTGCTGGAAGTTTTGAATCAGCAGTTCATTACCACTGCTTACGCGAAAGGATTAGCACAGTGGAAAGTAGTAAGCAAGCATGCCCTGCGCAATAGTATGATTCCAGTTGTCACAGTGATAGGATTGGAATTTGGCTATCTAATGGGGGGAGCAATTTTGACCGAACATATTTTTTCTTGGCCCGGTATCGGTTCTTGGCTACTAAAAGCGGTTGAGGCTCGTGATCTTCGTCCCATCCAAGGTGGTGTATTGTTTATCGCTATGCTGTTTATGATGGTTAATTTGGTAGTTGATATGCTGTACGCATACATTGATCCTCGAATCCGAGTGACCGGAAATCAGATATGAACAATCGGCTCAACATAAATAATCTACTTAGGCATCGATCGGCTATGTTTGGTATGGCTATCCTGTTTTTGTTTGTTATTGTGGCGATTTTGGTACCATTGTTGGCTACCCATCAACCAGATACTGGCCAAGTAAGCGAGCGACTGCGGGCACCATCCAAAGAACACTGGCTTGGTACAGATCGAGTAGGTAAAGACGTTTATAGTCGCTTACTCTACGGTTCCCGTATTTCGATCAAAATAGGATTGGTGGCCGTAGTCGGATCGGTTTTGATTGGTTCATTTTTTGGTTTAGTGGCTGGTTATTACGGCGGTTGGCTCGACAACCTACTGATGAGAAGTTTGGATGTGTTGTTGGCTCTGCCCAGCATTCTACTGGCGATCGTCATTGTAACTATTTTAGGAACAAACTTGACAAACACGATCTTGGCAGTTTCGATTGTCTATATTCCACAATACGCTAGAATTTTGCGGTCGGCAGTACTGAAAGTTAAAGAGCTTGAATTCGTCCTAGCAGCCAAGGCGGTTGGGGCTAGCGATTGGCATATTTTGGTCGTCGCTATTATGCCCAATTGTTTGGCTCCACTAATCGTGCAGGCCACACTTGGAATGGGCTCAGCCATTTTAGACGCAGCAGGTCTCAGCTTTTTGGGGTTGGGTGCTAAGGTGGGTCAGCCGGAGTGGGGATTAATGTTAAGAGACCATTTTACACTGATTAGACAAGCTCCTTGGACGGTGTTGGCTCCTGGAGGGGCGATTTTCTTTATCGTATTGGGCTTTAATCTACTCGGGGATGCCCTGAGAGATATTTTAGATCCGACCAATTCTTTAATCAAACCATCACATTAACGGATATTTATATTGAAAGTCAGGTAAATTTGATCAAATACTATTCGCAGCCATTTTTACCAATTTTCTTCTGCTTATTTGTTTTTCTATTGCTGTCCACTGGACTCGTTTGGGCACTTGATCCACCAACCTCAGTTGAGGCCATAGATACACCCAATGATGATGGTCATAGCATACAGATCATGTGGCAACCATCAGCCTCCGCTACGAACTACCATATACTTAGACGCGAGGCTCAGACAAACGAAAAAAGCACCACTGTTGGCCAAGTTTCGGTTAATCAAGCAGAAGTTTTGAGAAATGGATGGCTTCGATACACTGATAAGAAGAACGTCCGTCCCAAGACTCAATACATATATCAAGTGATGGCGGTTGAGATGATTGGTTCTCCAGATCCTAAAAACACCGCTCCTCCCAAAATGGTTTCTGCTGTTTCTGACGAAACACTGGCTGTCCAAGCTAATAGTAATTTATTTCATACAAAAAAAATGTGGGTACTCGCGTTTATATTGCTGTTTACTGTGCTAACACTGATATTTATCCAGATGGCCCGAAGTGGACGAAAAATGTTTGTTCGCAACATTAGTGCTTTAAACGCAGTTCAAGAGTCAGTCGGTCGAGCTACTGAAATGGGAAGACCAATCTTTTTTGTGCCGGGTCTTGCAGGTATTGAAGATCCATCTACGATAGCGGCCATCAATATTTTCGAATCAGTAGCGCAACAGTCAATAAATGATCAGACGCGAATTATGGCTCCATGTAGAGATCCAATTGTGATGAACGTGATGCAAAATGGTTTGAGACAGGTTTGCACAGCTGTTGGTCGACCTGAAATGTACAACCAAGATGACGTCTTTTTTGTCAATGACAGGCAGTTCGCATATGTGGCTGCTGTCGATGGTATGATTACCAGAGATCGGCCAGCCACCGTTTTTCTTCAAGGTTATTTTTATGCAGAATCGCTGATTTTGGCTGAAGTATCTCAATCGGTAGGGGCGATTCAAATTGCTGGTACCAGTTCTGATACACAATTACCGTTTTTTATTGCCGCTTGCGATTATACTCTGATCGGTGAAGAATTGTTTGCTGCTGGCGCATACATTAAAAAAGATTCGTTACAGCTTGGAACGCTGAAGGCACAAGACTTAGTTAAACTTTTATTATTCGGATTAATGATACTCGGAAGTTTGTTGGTTATATTTGACCTTAACTGGGTTCTCAACCTATTTTCGACTGATTGGTAATAATGGATCAATGAAACGTCAACTTCCCATCCTTTTGTGTTCAGTGCTCGGTTTTGGCTTAGTTTTACAATACTTCGTTCCACATACTTTATCACAAGAGTTTGAAAATCGTATCAATGACTGGATTCGAATTATCACAATTTTTGCTTTTGTCATTGGTTTGGGCAGTTTAATTCGGGTACATTTGAGACGTATTGTCATGCGAGCTAGCCATTGGCATTATAGTTTGGTAGTTTTTGCTGGTATTTTTTTAATGCCGATAGCTGCTTTAATTGACTATGTTACAATTCCGGATCCATTGGCTACAATACTCGGTAGTACGAATTTTTCAGAGGGTCAACTGACAGCTGATATTCGTTCGACACTTGAAGAACAAGGGATTAAATTAGCGCCGAATATTCGAGTCCAATCCAAAGGGGATCAGTGGCAACTAAAAGAACAGAAGTTGAGGTTTTCGTTTACCTTCATCGAATCAGAAATTATTCCTTCGCTTAATAATCGACTTATCACTACTGACTTGCGCCAATTATTCACTGACAATAAACATACATTGCCTAGTGATATACAGGTTCAAGTACAGAAAAAAGGGCAGAAATGGCTATTGAAAAGCGGGTCGATCTGGTTTTTGTTGAAAAATGAAGGTAATCAAATGACTGTTTGGGGCAATACAAAAGATACTTATATCATTCAAAAATCGGATAATGGTAGTTGGGTCGTATACCCCAGCCGTAAGTTCGGCTATCAAGGTCAACGAGCACAATGGATTTTTTTGAATGTCTACGTTCCCCTAGATGCGACTATGTTTTCATTATTGGCCTTTTTTATCGCTTCTGCTGCTTACCGATCCTTCCGAGCTAGGACTATGGATGCCACCTTGTTGCTATTAGCCGGGGTAATTTTGATGTTCGCCAATGCACCACTACTCTCTAACCAATTATGGCAAAGCGTTTTTGGCAAGCTGAATTTTCTACCCGATGCTTTTCCCACTATCGTCAAAGACTGGGTTTTACAAGTCCCTGGTATGGCTGCTCGTCGTGCTATTCAAATGGGCTTGGCCTTAGGTGCTATCTCCCAATCATTACGAATTTTGCTTGGTATTGACCGATCTTGGATGGGAGAATAATCTTTTGCTAGAAAAACTATTATCACTTGATCGTCGTTGGATTTTCCTGATTATAGCTATCGTCGTCTTAATTCCAGCAGTGTTAAAAATTTCAGTGCCAGTTTCGACTATCTCTAATGCCACTCAACAGTTTTATGATACTATTGAAGGGCTTGAAGTTGATCAGGTAGTAATGATCTCTTTAGATTATGGTCCCTCCTCGATGGCAGAACTGCAACCTCAACTGACAGCACTTCTGCATCACTGTTTTTCTAAAAAACTGAAAGTCATCGGTTTAAATTGGATTGTTTTTGAGTCGGTTTTACTTGGACAGAGAGAATTTGAGCGAGTAGCCAAGTTACACCAAAAAAATTATGGGGATGACTATTGTTACTTGGGTTATAAACCAGGAGGACTTCCTAATCTGTTGGATATGGGCAAAGACATTACTATTGTTTATCCCAAAGATGTCCATAACACCATGCTCAGCGATATCCCAATGATGAAGTCGGTCAAAAACTATGATGATATCAGCCTAGTGATTGATTTGGCTTCGGTAGGTGCTCCACCAGTTTGGATCAACTACGTATACGGCCGATTTCAACAAACTTTGGCCTTGGGAGTAACTGGGGTGATGATTTCTGAATTATATCCTGCCCTAGACGCGGGGCAGATTGTTGGTATTTTACCCGGTTTACTAGGAGCTGCTGAATACGAAAATCTGATTCAGAAAGCTGGTTATTCAAGTGAAGGTGGAGATGGTGCAACCGGTATGGGGATTCAGTCTTTTCTTCATTTAGTATTAATATTAATTATTGTTTTTTGTAATTTTGCTTTTTTAATCGACCGCCGAAGACGGAGAATGCAAACTTAAGCTATGGCAACTTTAGGTGTCTTGATTGGTATTGCTCTCACGCTCTGTGTGTTTAGTTTTTTATATCGGGATAACCCATTTTACGCTTTTGCCGAACACCTGTTTGTCGGTTTGGCTGTCGGTTACGGCATTATCGTTCAGATTAAGGATGGTCTGATCGGTACGATTTGGGAAAGTTTGGAATTGTCGATCAGCCAAGGCAAAACAATCGAAACTGTTTTAACACTGATCCCAGTTTTAATTGGTCTACTGTTCTTTGCCCAATTCGCTCCCAATGTATCATGGTTAGTACGGATACCTTTTGCCATCACCATTGGTTATGGTGCTGGTTTCGCTATTCCAGCCGTAGTGGAGCAGGATATTTTCAAGCACGTCCATAGTACCTTGCGATTCAATCACTTACAATCCAACGTGAAAATTGATTTAGCTGATTCCTTGAACCAAGGTAAATCGACTACCAAACTGCGAAATCATTTTCGTCAGGCCGGTTTAGCTATGACGGCCAAAGCCCAAATCAGAATTTTAAAAGATGACTATAAATGGCAAATTCAAGATCAACTTCAACTCTCCATCATTGATGGACCAAATATTCGCCGTCAATTGGATAATACGAAAATACCCAACACACTCCGTATGGCTTTTATTGACACCAGCTATGAATTATCGGCAAACGCTAAGATCAAAGTATGGAAAAAAAATCATCGCTGGCAAGTGGTAGATGGACGAACGTTTAATATCAAAACTGGAAATGGTAAATTGGTGTTAGACGAAAGATGGACTTATACCGTTAAACGGGAGGTGAGTCCAAAAGATAGGCGTATCGAACAGATTAACGTATATATTGATTTTTTTCATAGGAGTGGTTGGCAAATATTCAATTTGAGCCTGATTTTTGCTGGTGTAATTTGTACTTTGACCTACTTCTTCTTTTCAGTTGAACATCGGGGATTGGTTGGTGGTATATCAAAAGTCGGTATTATTTTTATCATGGTTGGTTTTGGTGCCGCTTTTGGTAATACGGTGATGGGACGAGTATCGTTGTTGATTGGTCGAGTTCAATTCTTAATCAAAGCTTTGTCTAGCCTATTTGGTGGCTGATTCACATAATTTCTTGCCGAATATACTCCGTACCTCGTGCTGCTAAATTGTATTTTCTATTTTTTATTATTTAAACTAATCTAGGAGAAATAATGTCAAGCTCAAAAAATCAAGTCATAGAAGGACTTGGAACTCATCATATTGCAGTTCAAACTCGTGATTGGGAAGCGTCGTTGAAGTTATATCAAAACGTACTTGGTATGGAAATCGTGGCCGACTTCGAAGGGGCTAGTCCGAAGCGACGGATTTTATTGCTCGACATCGGTGATGGTTCTCACATGGAGTTGTTTGATACCTACGATGGGTCGCCAAAACTGGATGATAACGTGCCCAATGATCCTGTTTTTCATTTTGCTTTGACTGTGAAAGATACCCGTGCGGCTACCGAAAAGGTCCGTTCGGCTGGTTATGAAATAACAGTTGAACCAGTAACTGTAACGCTAGACAAATTGGATGTTACACTCTCTTTCTTCAAAGGGCCGAACGGCGAAGTAATTGAATTTTTCCAAGTTCACTAAAATTTTTCGAGTATAGATTTAAGGAGAAAAAATATGTCAAACTTATTTCAACCGCAGTCGTCAGACCAATTTACCTTCGGTCTCTGGACAGTCGGGAACCCTGGCCGAGACCCGTTTGGCGATGTGGTGCGACCGATCATCAATCCTACCTACTCGGTTAAAAAGTTGAGTCAATTGGGGGCTTATGGGGTCAATCTGCACGATAATGACTTAGTGCCCTTCGACGCAAGTGCTAGCGAGCGTGACCAAATTGTAAAAGAGTTCAAGCAAGCTCTGGACGATCACGGAATGAAAGTGCCAATGGCAACCACTAATCTCTTCTTTCATCCTGTTTTTCGGGATGGAGCTTTTACTGCGAACGATCCCAAAGTTCGAGCATTTGCTGTTCAAAAAACCATGTCTGCTATTGATCTTGGTGTTGAGCTTGGTGCTGAAATTTACGTTTTTTGGGGGGGACGAGAAGGTGCGGAAGTAGACGCTTCAAAAAATGGACCTGATACCATTAAGTGGTTTAGAGATTCAATCAACTTCCTTTGCGACTATGTTAAAGATCAAGGGTATGATCTGAGGTTTGCTTTAGAGCCAAAACCTAACGAGCCGAGAGGCGACATTTACATGCCAACTGTTGGACACATGTTACACTTTATCGAGACTTTGGACGATCCTTCGATGGTGGGGGTCAACCCTGAATTTGCTCACGAGACCATGGCTGGATTAAATTTCCTACATGGTGTATCCCAAGCCTTAGAGGCTGGCAAGCTATTTCACATTGATCTCAATGATCAAAAGATGGGACGGTTTGATCAAGATCTACGTTTTGGTTCTGAAACATCAAAGCTGCTTTTTTGCTGGTTAAACTGTTGGAAGATACTAATTGGAGCGGTATGCGGCACTTCGATGCCCATGCTTACCGAACTGAAGATGAAGCGGGTGTCTGGGATTTTGCCGCTGGTTGTATGCGAACCTACTTGATTTTGAAGGAAAAGGTCAATCAATTCAATGCTGACGAAGAAATCCAAGGGATTCTGGCGGAAGCTCAAGCCAAAGACGCGGAATTAGAAGCCCTGATTTCAGGTTATAGTGCCGATAAGGTTAACCAATTACGAACTACTGATTTTGATCCAGATGAAATTGCAACAAAAGGTTGCGCCTATGAAAAATTGGATCAACTGACAGTTGAGGTTCTACTCGGCGTTCGCTAAAGTAGAAGCCTTGTGCCCATTAGCCAAACGAAACCATCGCTCATTGGTCTGCCTGCTTTGGTGTTTCTTGTTCTATAATCTAATGACAGTAGCCATTGGGCATTCAACCTTTCTGCCTCATCACGCTGACGATTTTTCGCTACAACAACGCGTTGATCTGCGAAAAACGGTGGTGATAGCAACCATCGTATTTGTCTTGGCTTTGGTTTTATTTATCTACTTAGCAGTCAGTGGATTACCAACTGAGGATGAACAATCTGATCGGACTGATGATTCGATGCAAAACGATAATAAATAGGAGTAATTACAGATGTCGCAACTGAAAGTTGGCTTAATCGGATGTGGTGGTATTTCCGGAGCTCACATGGGTGGTTATCGGGAACTTTGGGACAAGGAGTTTCGACTATTCGACATTGTCGCAGCTGCCGATGTTAACATTGAAGCAGCAAATACACGAGCAAAAGAAGCACAAGAAATTCAAGGTGGGGATCAGCCAAAAACCTACGATACCGTAGCTGAAATGTTGAACAATCACCCCGAAATAGACTGTGTCGATATTTGCACTTTACATAGTGAACACCACGGTTTAGCCACTCAAGCTCTACAAGCAGGAAAACACGTAATTATCGAAAAACCGTTGGGAATTACCATGCGAGCTGGCAAACAAATTCTTGATACAGCCACTGCTAACAACCGTGTTTTATCGGTTGCTGAAAATTATCGTCTCAGCCGGCATGAACGAGCTCGCCGTTGGGCTGTTCAGCAAGGTATGGTCGGCGATGTGCGTATGTTTTTTTGGATTGATGTAGGTGAAAGTTTAGGGAAATGGGGATGGAGAAACTTCAAGATGCAAGCCGGTGGCGGTTGGGCCTTAGATGGTGGCGTTCATTTCACTGACCTGATGCGTTTTCATTTAGGCTTAGAAGCTAAAGAAGTTTATGCTATCAATAAGGCTTATGAACCATTTCGTTATGAAGATACAAAAAATCGAGCGGATGGCTACGAAGTCGATGTTGAAGATTGCATGATCTCAACCATCAAATTTGATCACGGTATTTCAGCTCAGTGGACTTGGGTTGGTTCTGCTCCTGGCCAAGGATTCAATCGCAAAACCATTTATGGATCGGAAGGTTCGTTAGATTGGGGGTCAGGATTACATCGACGAAGCGATGGTGAATCCCTTAGTACCGATGAAATTTACCAAAAGTTTATGTCTAGCCTTAACGAAACTGAACGAGAATATTTCTTCCCTCGTGATATTGACAATACCATTGCTATTGAACTGAAGTATTTTGCTGA
>CAYVHK010000061.1:0-10039 GCA_964451145.1 uncultured bacterium
TCTAGTATCTCCTTGCAAGAACCCTCTAACTCTTTGTCCTGTACCAACAGCAACTATACGAGTCCCATTAGCAAGTATAATATCTGTGTGAGTCCACCTCTGAGCAGTATTAGGTCCCATATCTCCAAATGTTTTACGTAATTTGTCGCTATGTTGTAAATGATACTTTATCCTCGATAAAAAGTTAATTGATTGAGCTTGTGATTCTGATATAATTACAATGAATAGGTCTTCATCACTCTTTTTAAATGCCATTCTCCAGAGTGGGTATATAAGAGTGGTGACAGTACTCTTAGCCGTTCCTCTAGGGGCAGCTATCAACACTCTTTTTCTCGCTTTGATGGCGAGAGAAATTGTATTTTGCCAATAGGGGTGAAATCGCAGGCAAGTATCTTCTAAGCATTCCGTCAATGGTAAATCTGAAGCGTCAAGGTTCGCATAGCGTGCATCTTGGCCTGGATGGTGTTCATGGTCCACCGTGAGTTCAGGGGGAGGGGTGCTGAAACTCCGTCTCCAAACTAGAACCTGATCTTCACCATGCTGTTCAGCCGTCTCGGCCTTGTTCAATCCTTGCAAAGCACCGTAGTGCCGTTCGTTCAATCTCCAAGATCTTTCGACTGGAATCCACATTAGGTCCATTTCTTCTAATGTTAGCCACAAAGTTTTAATAGCTCGCTTGAGCAGTGATACATAAGCAACGTCAAAAGTGTAACCATTGGCTTTTAAAGCTTGACCACCAGTTTTAGCTTCTTGTATCCCTTTCTTTGACAGATCAACATCGGCCCAACCAGTGAATCTATTTTCTTTATTCCATTGGCTTTCGCCATGTCGCAATAAAACAAGCGTATACATATATTTTTTTCCTTCTACATTATCTACAGATTTTTATCATGTCTTATTTGGGATTGGATTCGAGGGACCAATGACGATCTGAACTAGACATAATCGTCGCTTCCAGACCAACAGAACTGATAATTCCAGTTATTTCCTCGATAGTCAAAGCGGCGAACAACGAATCTCGAAATAGCTTACGTTGATCCTTTGTATCATTTTTGGCGTATTGGTTGACAATAGCATCGATATCGGCCACAGAATCTAGTCGCTTTAAATCCCGGAAGAAGATTAGTCCATTTGGTTTTAATACCCGTTTGACTTCTCGCATGACTTGAATTGGTTTTGGAATATGATGGATAATGCTATTGGAAAAAATACCATCAAAGTAATTGTCTTCAAAAGGAAGTTCCTTGGCATCTCCCATTTGAAGGATAATCTGTTGGCTAAGAGCGGCAGATTGAACTTCTCTTTCTGCTACCTTCAACATTTCTGCCGATAAGTCGATAGCCGTAATCTTAATCTGGGGTTGTTTTTGTGCTAGTAGGATGGGGATTTGAGCTGGCCCAGTACCTATGTCAAGAAAATGCCCTTGATGGGCCCCCAATCGGATTAATTGATCAACAAAATCAGTGTTGACTGATAGGAAATCCATATTTGCATAAGCTTCGGATTCCTCAGCATTATCCATTACTTCTGGTTCAAGAACACGATCTACTGCCATTAATCTGTTTTAAATCGATGCTAGTTCTCCAGTCCTGTTGCCCATTTGATACAACCTTCTATATGCTGCTGAAACCAATCTTGGTGCCACAATTCGTCGGGATGTCCGAGTGCCGTATACATTACACGTCCTTCTCCATATTGGTGGCACCAAGCCAATGCATAGTCATGGTCTTCGCGGTTACCTTTAGACAAATCTACCGATTGATTATCCAGGCGCATCAAAACACGTGTTTTTTCCCGATCCCAAGATTTGAAAGTGTAGATTTCATCAAAGACAGTGAAATTTTGGTCCAACATTCGGGTTGCAGGATGATCCTGATCTTCCACGATTACACCGACTTCTTGAGTCCAAGGATGGCCTGAAAAATAACCACCAATCATTTCACCATATTCTTTCCAATCATAGAAAGTATCAGTGGCATTGTGAACACCGAAAAATGGTTTACCACCCTTGACATAATTGACAAAAGCCTGTTTTTGCTCTTCGTCGAAAGGCAGATTGCCGGTGGTAGCAAAAATCAACAGATCAATATTGGCTAAATTTTCGGCGTTGATTCCTTGACAATGATGAGTCGTTCGGACTTGCCAACTGTTTTTTGTACCAATTTTTTTGAGTGCGACCTCCGCGTCTGGGAGATAAGTATGCTCGAAACCAGCTGAATGTCTTAACATCAAAATATTCATAACATGAACCTCTCATTAAATTTTGGATATATCAAGAGAATAGAAATAGTTTATTGCTGACCAGTAACTTGACGAATACCTGGCCACTCGTGCCAAACATTAGTGTAGGCATCATTGCCAATAGAGTGCTGGTGATGAAGGCGGAAAATAGCCGCATAACGTATGTGCGCTGAATGATTGGGGGCTGCTGTATGTACAGTCTGATGGTGTACTAAAATGATGTCCCCTGGTAGACCAGTAATTTGTACTGGATCCGCTGGCAATTTTACTTTTGGCATCCCATCAGCTAATACGTCAGTTCCATGTTTCTGGAAGTAATCAGCAAAAAAATTATGAGACTCGGGCCAAACAGTAAAATTGCCACTATTGATTTTTGGTAACGGGTTTAATAGAACTACGGCTAATGCAGTAAAATTTCGTCGATAAGTACCTTTAGCTGAACCGTTAAGACCACTACCCAAACCATCTAAATGACCGCGCGGTGGACTTATGGTATCGGAAGATTGGCGCGGGAAACGGAGAGCAATTTGACCTGATTGTATTGGTCCAAGATTACCTGTTCCTAATAAATCATCCATTATCAGCATTAGTTCGGATTGGTTAACCAAGTTGGTGATGGATGAAGAATTACGTATTTCTTTACAGTAGGATTGCGCTCGAAGTGTTGGCAATTCTTCTTTATTCATTCCCTCTTCGCCCAACGAATGATTGATTAATTGTAACGCAGAATCGACGACGGCCGGAGAAGCCGCACTTGGTAAACGCAGATAACCACTTTCATAAAAGTCAATTTTTTGTTGATAACTCAGTGCCATTGTGTTGCCCTTACATGTAAGAGATAGTGAAACTCCCCCCGAAAATTATAACATAACAGATGTGTAGTTGATCTAAATAAGTCGGAGTAATATAGCCGTTATTTGTTTTTATCCAGTTCCAAGTTAGAGATAATTTATCAGAATTTAGACCAACGTTAAACAGGTTACCACCTTTGAAGATAGTTTTCATCTCTGCGGCCTTAAACCTCGGTTGTACAGAATGGTCTCGTCAATCGAATCCTTGAAGTCCTGACCAGATTTGAAGCAACTACCAATTGCGACTGGTTCATTGTTTTGTTGATGATGCTCGTACCACTAATGATAAGAATTTACATCTTTTGTAGTCTATATAATCTAAGTCTGCCAAGGATCCAATCTATCACTGTTTTCTATAACTGTCAATATCAACTGAGATAGAATTTGAACGCATGACAAAACAAATAAAGAGGTTTTGACATTGTGACAGCAAAAATGGAACTTTAAATCAACCTGAAAACCTAAGAATCAGAATCATACTATGTTAATCAAATTATAATTTCAGCTGACTTTGTACCAACAAACCAAAATCGGTAGCAATTGAATCAGTAAAAAAGGAAACGGTTGGTTCACAATCAGCACTTCTTGGGCTATTATTTACTGAAATTGAGAAAATGTGGTTTGGAAATCAGATCGTTATAATCAAATTCAAAAATCACGATAATTTTGAGAATAGCCATCCTGTTGATATTTTTTACTCTCTAAGTCCGACATGTTACCATCTAGGGAATTGGGACAACTAGCTAGTAAACCTAACTAAAATTTACAAAGCTAACCATCTTTTTTCTAAGGCAGAATTTACCCTGCAAACTGTTATTATTCGAGGCCTGACATTAAGAAAAAATTGGAAATATTTTTCATACCAATACACAAAATGATTTGTACTAGCAGTCTGATTTTAAATCACATATCCCGAACCTAAACTGGTGGCTTGACTCAATCAATAACGTTAAAAATTGCCTACTCTTTAAGTTATATAATTTGGTTTTATTTATGAATACACTCTATTTTCTGATACTTACTATTCTGTTGATTTTGGCTAGCCAAACGGTAGACGCCTTGCCGGAGTTTGCGGCCCAAGAAGATGCTAATTGCGTCACCTGTCATTTTGATCCTGACGGTGGTGGCGAAAGAAACCAGATCGGAAAAATTTATGAAGATAATGGCTTCGATTTTCCTGAAGATTTTTCGCAAGTTCAGGAAATGGAGGAGGAACAGGCCGGCACTAAAATTCGGTTAGGCGGTAATGTAAGAAATGCCTATATTAAAACAACTGAGGTTAAATCTGAAAATTTACAACGCCCGGGTTGTATCTCCTGCCACTCTAGTTTTGATTCCTTTTTATTAATGAAGTCAGAATTAGTTGCCCATGTTACACTTTCTGAAAAGGTAAGCGTCACCATTGCTAATAATCTAGGCGAGACATTAGATGCTTACGGTCAGATCAAACTTTATAAAGATCAACTACACGCCAAGTTTGGTAAGTTTGAACTTCCTTTTTCTATTCGTCATAAAGACCACAATCATTTATTGCGGGAAAGTAATAATATTGGTTCTAATAGCCGTGATGTGGGTATAGTTGTAACCGGTCATATTGGAAAATCTTTTTTCAATGCTGCCATTTTTAATGGCAATCGGCAAGATTTTGAGACCAACCAACACAAAGGTTTTATGACTACTATTGGTAGTCAGGTTTCTAATTTCCGATTTGGCATCTCCCATTTAGTGGACAAACCAGAAAAGGCTGTTGAAACCTTGACCGCGCTTTTTTTTACAGCTAGTTTTGGCAGATTATCAATCGAGAGTGAGTACGATATCAGGGCACGCGACCGACTTCAGACTATTGTTAATGACGGATTTTCTTTGGAGCTCAAGTATAGGCGGACCCCAAAATTTCACTTGGCTGGTCGATATGAGTTGTTTGATGACAAGTTGAATTACGTCAAAAACCCAATTTTCAAACGCGTTGCCCTTACCTCTCGTTACAAAATAGACTCTAATGCTCAGTTGGAGGTCTTTTATTGGTATCATTTTGACAAACCAGACCAGATCATTCTTATGTCCAGTTTCTGGTTTGGTATAGAAGGTCGTCATTGGGCCAAATTCTGACGAATCTAACGATGAGAAGGCGACAGAATGATTTTCGCGCAAAACTTTTGGATTCAATCTTTTAATATATGCTATAATAAGTTTCGTTGTAATTAACTCTGTTTGTTTATTTGTTTTTAGTCTCTAAAGGGTAGATTTATGGCACATACGCTTCCTTCACTTCCATACGATTATGCGGATCTTGACGATTTCGTTGGGGCCCAGACGATGGAAATTCATCACAGTAAACATCACAACGGGTACGTAACTAATCTTAACGCAGCCTTAGAAGGATTGGGCGATCTGGCCGATTTATCAATCGAAGATTTGCTTGGGAAAATCGGTAGTGTACCAGATGAACAGAAACAGGCTGTTATCAACAACGGTGGCGGACATGCAAACCACTCTCTGTTCTGGGAAATTCTTGCTCCAGGCGGTAGTGGCGAACCGTCAGCTGAACTAGTTTCGGATTTGGCTGCCACTTTTGGATCTAGGGATTCAGCCAGAGAGCAGTTTGCAAGCACGGCCGGCACAAGATTTGGTTCTGGTTGGGCTTGGTTAGTGGTTAATAGTAGTGGCAGTTTGGAAATTTACTCCACTGCTAATCAAGATAGCCCGCTAATGAAGGGTGATACACCTATCATTGGCCTCGATGTTTGGGAACATGCTTACTACTTAAAGTACCAAAACCTGCGTCCGGATTATGTCAAGAGTTTTTTTGGTTTTATGAATTGGAATAAGGTCAACGAACTATATGCTAATGCCAAAAAATAGTTTCTTTTGGTTCACGGATTAGAAGAAATTAGTTTGACAGCCCCAGTCGGACTGGGTATACTTTAGCCTGTTTGAAAAAGCGATGAATGAGAGGAGTAGGTGGAATTGACTTGCAAGAGAGGGAAACTCGTCGGCTGAAAAGTTTCCTCAAGCTCAACAACTGAACGTCGCTCAGGAGCTGTTGTCCCCAATCGGTTCTTCCGTGTGTAAGGGCAATCGACTAATGTCCGTAATAGCATTGAACAAGCGCCTTGCCTAATGTTGGTAATTTGGGTGAGGAAGTGGAGTGGTACCGCGGGGAAAAGAATGTAAAGCCTTTCTCGTCTCCAAAACTGGATATTTTCTGGTTGAGAGGGAGAAAGGCTTTTTTGTTGCCTTAATTTAGCTCACCAATTCTATCAAGCTACAAATATCATCGATAAATACTTGCTGGAGCCAAGAAACTCATGGGAAACTTACCAAGTTCCAAAATTAAGGGTGCAAAGATTCTAATTGAAAGTCTTAAAAAAGCAGAAGTCGAGTATGTTTTTGGCGTACAGGGTGGAGCCGCCATGCCGATTTTCGATGCATTATACGATGTCGAAGGTCTAAAACTCATTACGATGCGACATGAGCAAGGATCCGCTCATGCGGCAGATGGCTACGCACGAGCAACGGGCAAAGTTGGAGTTGTATTGGCTACCTCTGGGCCTGGTGCAACTAACTTGGTTACTGGTATTGCTACTGCTCATATGGATTCAATTCCCATGGTAGCCATTACTGGGCAGGTTCCAACATACTTAATGGGTAATGATGCATTTCAAGAATGTGATGTGCTCGGAGTTACCCGACCGATCTGCAAGCACAGCTACCTAATAAAAGATAGTAGCGAAGTAGCTGATGTAGTAGCCGAAGCTTTTCACATTGCCAGTACAGGACGACCCGGGCCTGTAGTAATTGATTTTGCCAAAGACGCCCAGATTCAAGAATCAGATTTTCATTATCCTGAATCCGTTCATATACGTAGTTATAATCCAACAGTGAGTGGTCATCCTGGCCAAATCAAGAAGGCGATGGAGCTTATCAAGCAGGCAAAACGACCAATGATTTATGCTGGTGGTGGTGTTACTCTGGCCAACGCCCATCAGGAATTACGTCAGTTCGCTTACAAAACAGGAATTCCAATTACTGTTACACTAATGGGATTAGGGGCTTTTCCAGAAACGCACCCTCTGGCTATGCAAATGCCGGGAATGCACGGTTCTTGTTGTGCCAATTATGCTTTTACTGATGCTGATTTGATTATTGCTGTCGGTGCTAGGTTTGACGATCGAGTAACTGGAAATCTAGATCGATTTGCTCAAAAATCAAAGAAGATTCATATTGATATTGACCCTTCTTGTATCGGTAAAAATGTCGCAGTTGACGTGCCAATTGTAGGCGATGCTAAGCATATCCTAAGCGATATGAATGAGCTGGCGCAACCGGCACAAATTGAACCTTGGATGAAACAGGTTCAGGAATGGCAAGATAAGTACCCGTTCGAGTACCGACAAAACGGGGATAATATCATGCCACAGTATGTAATTGAACAGACTTACGATTTATTTCCCGACGCCATTATAACAGCAGATGTAGGACAACATCAGATGTGGGCAGCCCAATACTTCAAGTACACTGAGCATCGACAGTGGTTAAATTCTGGTGGGTTAGGTACAATGGGTTTCAGTCTGCCGGCGACCATCTTCGCGCAATTAGGGCGGCCTGACAAATCGTTGGTCAATATCAACGGAGATGGCTCTTATATCATGAATATTCAAGAATTAGTGCCAGCAGTTACGATGAAACTACCTCTTAAAATTTTCATCATTAATAATATGTATCTGGGTATGGTGCGGCAGTGGCAGGAACTGTTTTTTAACCAACGTTATTCTGCTGTGGATTATCATGACAATCCGGATTTTGCTAAACTGGCCGAAGCTTTCGGGGCCACTGGTATTCGGGTCGAGCGGCCAGAAGACGTCCGACCTGCTATGGAGAAAGCCAAAGAAATTAATGACGGTCCAGTAGTAATAGACTTTATTGTAGACGAAGAAGAGAACGTTTATCCTATGGTACCCGCTGGGGCTGGATTAGATCAGCTAATCCGAGGTTTAGCTTGATGTCAGAGCCAAGAACTGGAGCTCATATCTTTTCGGTTTTAGTGGAAAATCGATTTGGCGTTTTAGCTCGGGTAGCAGGATTGTTTAGTGGTCGTAACTTTAATATTGATAGTTTGTCGGTAGCCGAAACTGATGATCCTCAAGTGTCGAGTATGACCATTGTTACGCATGGCGATGCTCAGATCATTGAACAGATCGAAAAACAGCTGAATCGGTTGATTGACGTCATTAAAGTACGCGACCTAACAACCGAAAAGCATGTGGAGCGAGAACTGGCCTTGGTTAAAGTCGGATGTGATACCCAAGAACGGGCCGAAATTCTACAGACAGTTGATATTTTTCGCGCTAAGACCGTCGATGTCACACCCAGCGACGTAACACTGGAAGTTACTGGTGATTCAGATAAAGTGCGTGCCTTCTTAGATATGTTACGTCCTTACGGAATCAAACAGATTGTCAAAACCGGTAAAATCGCCATGTTACGTAGTCCGATGAGTTAAGTAATAGCTGGAACGATAGTCGAGAACTTTGCAGGTAAGATAGCCAATAATATACGAAGGAGATACTATGGCAACTATTTATTATGATAGCGATGCTGACTTTGATTTGCTCAAAGAGCGGGTCGTTTCGGTCATTGGTTATGGAAGTCAGGGCCACGCTCAAGCTTTGAATTTGAAAGAGAGTGGGGCTAATGTTATTGTCGGTTTGCGACCTTCTAGCAAGTCTGTGGATGAGGCCGAAGCTAATGGTTTAACAGTTAAGTCGGTCGAAGAAGCCGCAGTTGAAGGGGACATCGTTCAGGTTTTGATTCCGGATGAACTGCAAGGATCAGTTTATAAAGATCAGATTGAACCTAATCTGTCAGACGGTAATATGCTTTTGTTTTCGCACGGATTTAGTATTCACTTCGGTCAAATTATACCGTCAGAAGGGGTAGATGTAGCGATGATTGCTCCCAAAGCCCCGGGGCATTTGGTCCGTCGTGTTTTCACGGAAGGTGCAGGAACACCTTGTCTACTAGCCTTGCATCAAGACGCAACTGGCCAAGCCAGAGATATTGCTCTGTCTTATGCTAAGGGTATTGGTGGCACAAGGGCAGGTGTAATAGAAACAACCTTCCAAGAAGAAACTGAAACCGATTTGTTTGGTGAGCAAGCGGTTTTATGTGGTGGCACCTCAGCCTTGATAAAAGCAGCTTTTGAAACCTTGGTTGAAGCTGGATACCAGCCAGAGATGGCCTATTTTGAATGTCTCCACGAACTGAAGTTGATTGTCGATTTAATCTATGAAGGTGGATTAACTTGGATGAGACACTCAATTAGCAATACGGCTGAGTACGGTGATTTAACGCGTGGATCTCGTATCGTTGATGAAGGTGTAAAGGAACGAATGAAAGCATTATTAGCCGATGTGCAAAGTGGAAATTTTGCCCGTGAATGGGTCCTAGAAAATCAAGCTAACCAGCCAACATTGCAAGCCTTGCGCCGACAAGAGGCCACTCATCAAGTTGAGTCTGTCGGCAAAGAGTTACGAAGTATGATGAGCTGGATTAAGGATAACCAGTAGCATCTCGTTTAATTTCTAAATAGACCTGAAAACGGCTAGAGGCAAGTGGAAAATTCACTTGCCTCTAGCCGTTTTTTTTACTGATGTTATGGGACTGATACAAAGACTGATTCCTTATTTTCCTGCTTTGGTAATGGATTTCTGTTTGGGCACAATTATGACCAATACAGCTTTTTTTTCCACCTCTTTGTCTTTAACAGCGTCTTTTATCGGTACATTGGGAGCGATTTCTACCCTATTATTTTCTATATTTGCCATCCCGTTCGGCCGGTTATCTGATCGAATAGGGCGACCGATTTTACTGGGCTCCGGTTGCTTGTTGGTTATGGCCGTTAGTTTAACTCTCCCCCATTGTAGAAACGCTATTCAGTTACTAGC
>CAYVHK010000061.1:10049-22387 GCA_964451145.1 uncultured bacterium
AGCAAGCTACCCTTGGCTAGGTGTTAGCCAGGCTTTATTTTGGCCGACTTACGAGGCTTGGTTAGCTGAACGACAGGGAAGAGAGTCGTTAATCGAACGTTTGTGTTTATTTAATTTGTTTTGGTGCTCGGGCATTACTCTTGGTCCATTGTTATCTAGCTATGTTCAAAAAACACCAAACTCTAATTTTCCTTTTTATCTAGTTGGTGGATTAGCCGTTTTGAATTGGTGGATGGTCAGTTATCGTCCAGAGCGTAATAACCAGAATTTGTTACTAATTAGCCAACAAACGACTACGACTAGTTCTGTCATTCAAAAACCAGCTCATATAACTAACGCATTTATCTATATGAGCCGAATTGCCAACTTTGGTTCTTGGTTCACACTGAGAATTTTACAGTTAATAACCCCGAAACTAGCAACTGAACAAATGGACATTCTGCCTAATCAATATGCAAAATTAATTGCAGCGTTAGGATTTATGCAACTATTAACTTATGTTTGGTACGGTTCAAAAAAATCGGTCATCTGCCACTACCGGCTACTACCTTTATGGGGACCACAAGTCGTTGTGATCATAGGCATGTTCATTATGGGAAGATCATATCAATTCTTCATTTGGTTTATTGTTTTTGGATTGTTTGGTATTTCAGTAGCTACGACCTATTTTAGTCGCATGTACTACGGTTTAGCGAGTGGACTTCGTGGCAAAGATAAAAAAGGTGAGCAAACCGGTTGGCACGAAGCTATTTTAGGTAGCGGTGCTTTATTAGGACCACTAGCTGGTGGTTGGTTAGCTGATCTAACACAGAATCCACGTACCCCTTATCAGCTATGTGGCGGACTAGTATTTGTACTACTGTTGCTGCAATTTTGGATTTGGCTAACGATGCGAAATGGTGATAAAACCAACCAATCCGCTTAGTAGGATTTGAAAACCAGCTTGGTAAAACCCTTCCCAAAATGGTTGACACAGAAAAAGTAATCCGCCAGCGATTCCACCTAAAGCCAACCGTTCAACTAAGACTTTTCGTGATGAAGCCAAGGAAAATAACAAAAATCCAGTCAAAATCAAGGGCAAGGCGAAAGGACGCAGTTCATTACCTCTTTTTAGTGGTTCGGATTGGTAAATCAATAAGGGCAATGGTAGCAAGAATACCAAACCAGTAACGGATAGAATTGCTCCGATCACAGCGACGAGCTGGCGATAAGTAGTTGAAATGCCAAGTGTTAGGGCAGAAGTCGCCAGTAGATGTATGGAGTAGGTACGAAGATTGGGTAGTAACAGACAGACTAGACCAACTACTAAACCAACTGCTGCCGCGCCAGACATCATGTTCAAAACCAGTGGTGAGTTGACAGAAGGCACCAACATCAGTACTGACACTATGAGTAATGGAAAAGCAAAACCACGTAACAGGATAATTGGGGATTGAAACAATGGCTGGAACAAGAAAACCGATCCAACAATGAACAAAATTAGGCCACTAACCGAAAGGCGAGAGAACTTCAATGTGCTTTCCTAAATAACAACATGGATTTTTGGCCAATTAGCTTTCAACTGAGGCTCTTTTTCGCAATTACGCTTCTTAAATAATCTCTTCCAAAGACTTATAGATTTCCATTGCTGTTGTCTGAATCGCAATCGAATGAGACAACAGTATAAGATCTGGATATCAAGAAACCAGAACTAATGAAAAACCAAAATTCGGATCCTACAGCAATAAATTAAACCTGTCAAGTCCTATTCATCGCTAGACTGAGTACGTTCAATTTTGAGACATAATTTTCAGTTGGTAGTATAAATGCCGATCAGATACGGTCTAATCTCTATGTAGTACCCTATTTATATTAAATATGATGAATGGATAGTTCATTTGTATAGAGCAAAAATCACTAAGAATATAATCGATCTTCTCTAAAAGAAGACCTACTTAACCATCGTTAAGTCGATAACAGTGTTAGTTCGAGGCAAAAATAAACGCTATTCTTCTCTTATTAATTCCTTGGAAAAGATGTATTGTGAAAAAATTTCGGATTGTTTCACAAAAAACTTGAATAAATAGGAGGCTGTGGTATTAGTTAGTAAAGGGAAGTCTAATCAACTTCCCTTTTTTGAATTAAATCCAATTTTTTTAGAATTGAGCAAAATTTGACATTACAAGATGCCATCAGTCCTTGATTTGAGACATAGTTAAAGTTAAAGGAATTAGACATATTTTTTTGTTGATAGTTTTTTAATTTCATTGTCTCAATTTTCTGATTAGATAACTGATTGATCTTTTTGGCAGACAAATTAGCACTATGATCGATAAGATATAACCACCGACCACCATACCTACTCCTGGCACTGCTGTTGTATTACCAATAGTACCATTACAAGTTTTCGACCTGTCATAAGTACACTAACAGCAATCCTTTTCAACTCACTTCAATTTATTTGTCTATTTGCTTTTTGTTTGAACTTAAATTAAAGGTCAAAGCGTTTTTCTTTATCATTAACAGCTAGTATATAATCTTGACCTATTGAAAAATTGTCTTTAAGTTGAATGCTTTTTGATATTTCTGTAATTACCTCAGCACAAACTGCATCTCTAGCACGTCTTGTTATTATCTCAACAGTTACCAAATTCTCTTTCCGTTGCTGTTTTATTTGATGAAACAATGTACAACTATCAGCCAAGTAGCCCTGTACTCTAATATTAATTGAAGGTGGGATATTCTTGGTAATTTGTAATGAGATTTCATTTATTGGCAATCTTTCTATTAACCAAGTTCCATCTTCATCAGACTCCAATTCTATTAAATTCTTAATCTTAAAGCCTTTTTCTTCATCGGCTATCATTTCCACATAATCCACTGACCCCTTCATCGGATATCCACGATGTGGATCGTAATGTATTGAAATTTGGTGAGCATTTTGGTCATAGGCATCTTGGATAAAACTGAACAAATCATCAATTGTTTTATAGCGACTCATTTTATCCACTTGAACCAGAATTTGAGTTTCATTATAAATGACATTGCTGATTGCACCATTTTCCACTGTAATAGTAACAGGCGAAATATAATCAGGCGGACAAAAGCAAATCCATCGAAAATAAAATTGGTAGTTACTCAACTTGTTAGCTTGCCATCTTGATATGTTAGTGTCCAATTCGGATAGTGGTTGATTTGCAATTTCCTCCTTGATAATTTCACCAATTTCTACTTCATTAGTAGTACAACCAACAATTGCAATTAGGGAAATGTAAATAAAGAACAAGTATATAGGTCTTCTCACCGATTCTCCTTCTGATTATCTAGGCTGCTTATTGAACTGTAGTAGTTGATCCTTACTGATTTTTTGAACTGATACTGGATTAAGATCACAATTAGGAGAATAAACCGAAATCTCCAAATCCTCATTATTCAGTAGTACGGTAATAGTGGCCGTCCTTGAACCAGAAAGCCCACCCCCCTGACTAATATCCAAATATACCGTGTTATAATTCAGTTGGTCAGTTTCAATTTCGACTAAATGGTTATTGGCAGTTCTCATTGTTTCACCCTACTAATCCTTAAATATTTCAAATATTTCTGTCTCGCCTACCGATAAGGTGGTAACACTACAATCTTTCTGTATTTGTAGGAGACTAATCACACCAGAATACCTGTAAACATAACCAACCCACATTTATATTTTCTGACACTACACCACGGTGTTGGTAGAACTCTACTGTATCCATCTGCATAATAGAATAGTTGTCAAAACCATCGTTTGACCATAGCACTGTAAACTCTTGAAGCCCCGAAATACGTCAGGTCAATCGAGTTAATTTTGAAGTGCAAACTGTTGCTCTGTTTTAAAGTCTTTCCAAGACAGAGTTTTTCACAATCTAGACCTAGTTCAGAATAATTGGTAGGATTAAATGTGAGGGGAATTCGCTAGAATGAAATATAGTTTGTTTAGCTGGAACAGTTTTTGTAGCTTCTGGTATAAATTCTCCAGTATTTGGATTGCGGTCATAACGTGGAAAGTTACTACTTGAAATCTCCAATCTTATTTTGTGTCCTTTCATAAATACATTGCTTGTCGGCCATAAATTGATTTCGATTCGGACTGGAACTTGGTCGGGATTCTCTGTTGGCTGATAGTTTCGGCGTAGTATACCATCGCAAAGATTATATGCATTCCCATTAGGATGTACGTCAACCAACTTGGCGGTGAAATCGGTACAGATTGCATCGGTACGAACATAAATGATTAAACGCACCGGACCCGTTACCTCAACAGAATCAGATAAGATATCAGTGGAATAAACCAGTACATCACTTCTTGACTCAATAGAATTTTGAAGTTGTGGCCCTGATCTTGGTCCCAGCATGGCCCCACCAGCAGAGGGGACAGGATCTAACGGATCGTATATGTATGTGTCCGGATTTTCCTTAGATCGAGGGATTTTTTTATTTAACCAGCCATCACCCGAAGCAGAGTTAGCTTTTCCATTACTGTGTAAATAGAAAGAAACGTATTGCGTACGTTCCAACGGCCATTCATTTTCATTACGCCACTGATTATGACCTAGGACAAAAATTTTCACCTTCGGCAAATCGAACATCCCCTCATCAATACCAAGATTGTAGTCAAACCAAGGAATACTTGGAGCTAGGCTAGCCGGCCTATAAGGCAATGTTTTTTGGCTATTAGGTAATTTCACTTCATTGGCGTGCCCCCAAGGTCCGATGATCAGGCGGGTTTCCGAAGCAACATTGGTCTTGGCATGAGCCGTTACTTGATTGAAATCTTCGATTTGTGTGGGAAGAAACGGATCGAACCAACCTGCCATCAATAATATAGGGACTTGGAGTGTGTGTGTTCGATTTGCACCGTCAATTTTTCGCCAATATTCCTTATTATCTTGGTTTAATACCCAATCGTTGAAAAAGGGCGTGTCTCCAATCGATCGGTCATCTGCTTCGATCAGCGGAAAATCTTGAACAGCCCGATCTAAATCAGGCATTTTTACTTCTCGATCTCGCTGGCCTCGGCTTCTGATAGCCCAAAACAAACCACTTTCTAGGGAAAAAGCACCACCGGAATAAAACATTTCTCTAAAACTAGTGCTTGCTATTTGTACAAACAAAGCTTTAAGCCCAAGGTCAGGTTGGTCTGAAATACACCATTGTGCATGACCAAATGATGAAGCGCCCCACATGAATACGTTTCCATCAAACCAAGGTTGTGTCTTGATCCATTCTAATGTTTCAATTCCATCTCGACGTTCATGTAGAAGAGGGTAAAATTGACCACCAGACCCATACCGACCTCTAGTTCCTTGAATAATTGCTGTATATCCACGACGGGCCCAGTAACGGCCAATAACATCAGCACGAACTCGATTACCCAATTTATTGGTTAGTGGAATTCTGACTAGGATGGTTGGTGTTTTGACATCTTTTATCGGGTAATGAATATCCGATAGAAGTTTTATACCGTCACTAGTTGTGAACCCAACAAGTCTTTTTGTCTTAACACTATAAGACGAAACTCTGACACCTTCATTAGGCAAAAGTGATCGAGTGGCGATATCGTAGACGGAAACACACCCCGAAAAAATATATATAACGAACGTTGTTATACCTAGGGTCAATATTCGTAGTATAGAAATTCGCTGGCAGCTTGAGGCATATGAATAGTCGCTCGCAGATAAAAACACTTATTTAATACCTACCTACTGAATAAAGTATGATACAAACCAATTTCGAAACTGATACAAGTTTGATATGAAAGAATAGCCATGAGTGGAAAGTCTAATAGAAAAAATATCATTAACACTGTCAGTGTGGTTTTGCATCAGTTATTATTGATTGATCTTGGGTTGGTAAATGGATACTTCAGCAAAATCATCAATTGATCTTTTCCATTTTCATCAAACACATCTAAACCAAAACTGACTTTTCTTGGATCATCGTAGATTAGCGTGCCAAATATTCGATCCCAGAATGAAAAAACGTTACCAAAATTGGAGTCAGTCCAAGGTTGTGTAGAGTGATGATGAAATTTATGAATGTTGGGGGTGACAAAGATCCAACCTAATGGTCGGTCTATCCAAATTGGTATTAAAATATTAGCATGAGTAAAATAGGTGAAAAATATTGTACCTAGCCGATAAAAAACATAGTAAGTCATTGGAATTCCACCCAGAATTATAGCTAGTAAAGCAAAGATTTCTCTAACCAGAAAGTCCCCTGGATGATGTCTTGTTCCGGTACTGACATCAACCTCAGAGTCAGAGTGGTGAATAGCATGAAAATTCCACAACCATGGTATCCGATGTACCACATAATGGGCTAAGTACTGGGAAAAAAAATCTAGAATCAGAACACCTATCAACAATTCAACCCAAACTGGTAACGATAAAAAATACAGAACCCCTATCTCATTTTGTCCTATCCATTGAAAAACACCGACCGTGACAATCCCAAACAAAATGTTAATGCCTGAATTGAACAGCAAAAAGATCAGGTTCAATCCAGCATGATTCCATTTTTTATAATTGAAAAGACCCACAGGTATTACATTTTCCAGCAGGGAAAAGACCGTAAAACAAAAGACAATGAGAACAATTTTGTGCCAGATCGGTACTTGTTCACAATAGCTTAAAAGTGTTTCCATGAAAACCATCCTTTTTTAGGACTGAAGAAAAATTTGTAATCGAGAACAAATTTGGCGCAATGTGTTCCGTCTAAACTAAATTAAAACTGAAGGAGAAAAATCGATTACTTGCTGTAGTCAGTTGCTGTTTATGAGCGAAATTATAAAGTTTTTTAGATTTAAACTTATCGAACAATTACGCAATTTATCTTATTCAGGAAGACTCGCTAGTGGCTAAGCCAAGGAGATTATTTTTACTCAAATTGTGATCTGCGAAATTACTAATTGATGGCTAAAAGCTAGAAATATAATTTAAACCAAAACCCGTATTATCCGCGATTGAATCAATTGAAAGTTTGGCGCCTTTTCCTATCATCAGCGATGGTTCTATAATGTCATGCCTTAGCAGATGCGTACCGAATGCACCTTCCTGAGCTAGGAGAATATTACGGTATGCGTTAGCCACAGTTAAGGCTGCGCGTGTCAAGATGCTGGTTTCACCGACTTGAGCACCAACAATTATAGGGATGCCTAGACTTTCCCCCATTTGGGCTATATCAAGTGAACGTAGAATTCCGCCCATTTTGGAGATTCGTACATTCACGATCCATCTTTCTGGGTTGTCTTGAATATGATCAAAATGCTCCTTAACAAGGAAACTTTCATCAAGTAAAATCTTAGTATTGAGGGACAAAGCTATTTGGCTGAACGCATCGTACTGTTTAGCCTTAACAGGTTCTTCTACCGCTAAAAATTCTTTTTCCAATTTCTTCAGGTAGTCAATCGCCTCTTCTGGATCGTTCCAGAGATTATTAGCGTCTAGACGAATTCTGGCGTTGTCAACGAAATTTGTTATCAATTCTAAATTTTGTTTGTCTTGTCCTAATTCTCCTGACACCTTGATTTTGAAATCACTAAATCCTAGGTAAGCATATTGTTGAAGTTGTTTTTTGAAAACATCTAAACTATTAACTCCTAAAACTGCAGTATAACGAAATTCACCTGACAACTGTGGCAGGGACAGAAATGATTCAACGGATTGTTCTTTAACTTTGGCCAGTAAGTCTAATAAAGCTAATTCAATAGCACACCACGCTGCTAAATTATCATCTATATCGTTTTTGTGATTAGCTATCCACTCTCTTAGGTCAAACAGACTTTCTATCTGCTGAATAGATGATTGATGTTTCTCGAAGAAGGAAATGGCACTACTAACAGTTTCTCCCGTTACGTAACTTCGAGGACATCCTTCTCCTAAACCATAATAACCAGAAGTTGATCGAACTTTAACTAGGACACTCTCGGTTATATTACGTTCAGCCGAGGAGTGTTTGAAATTAACATTGAAGGGAATATCTAATTCTTTTATGTCTATTTGGTCGATTTTCATTTTTGACCTCACAATGCTTGTTGATCAAAATCAAAGGAACAATCTTCTTCATACTGGAGGTGTACAATTTTGAATTGGGCTTCTCTTTGTCCGTTGTCTATACAATGACCTTTATAGGCTTCACTTGCACCTTCCGCTAAAAATGTAATTTGTACTGGTTCCAGGCGTTGGCTTTCTCTCTTGGTTTTATACTCAATATTTAATTTGCAGAGGCTTTGTTCTATTTGTTCGGCAAACTCGGATTGATAATTATCTTTTAGTAATTCGCCAAAATTAAGTTCGACATAGAGATGGTATTTTATGCTATCAGGTTTGGCGAACATGATAAAAAATTGAATATCTAAACCTAGTTTTTGTTTCACTTCACTAATAGCCTCAATCAGATGATTTTCGTAGAGTTTTTCTCCTGTGATATTGGTAACGCCTTTACCTTTTTGTACAAATCGAATAGTCGGCGTATTGTTAAATCGGCCATTAACTTCGATAATGTCATTAATAAAGTAACGGTAAAGGCCATTTTGAGTAGTTGCAAAAATATAATACTGTTTTCCTTCTTGGATTTGATCTATTGTTAAGAAGTCGCGCTGCTCACTTTCCCAAGCTTCTTGTTCCACGAATTCAAAGAAGTTTTCATCTAAAGTTGGAATTCCTTGGTTGTTGAGAACGTCTAGCGTGATATTTCCTCTAAATTCACTGGAGAGATATCCCAACTCCACAATACGAGCAGAAGAACTAAGCTGCTGTTGGATTGACGGAATCAAGACACGGCAACTACCATTGGTCCACGTAGCAATCGCTTTTAAGTTTGGCCACACATCGGCGAAGGCCAAACTGCCTTTCTCTGATAATATTTTCTCTAATTGTCTCGCTCTGGCTGGATTTTTTTTGAAACTGGCTGAAATTTTGGAAATATCATGTATTCTAGATTGTCTTTCAGCTAGTGTTTCTTCTTTATTTAATTTCAACCTTTCCAAGGTTCCGTTTTTAATGTCATTGATCAATTGTTCACCTTCAGTTTTGATCAACTTTATGATTTTTAGTATAGAGGTTGGGTTTGCCGTACCAATCAGGGTGATATTTTTATCTGCCAAGGCAAAAGCGGCGATTAAATAATATTTGAGTTCATAATCTTCAATTTCAAATACTTCTGCAGGTACAACATACTTTGACCTTACAATAGAGGGCATACTTTTGTAAATCAGACCAGACATGGACCCGTAGGGAGTTCCAGTTTCCAGATTGCCTTCCACCGCCGGACTAACGATCCCCATTATCTTTCCGTCATAAACACCTGGAATTGACGTATATAGAGCATAGGAGAAAATTTTCTGACTTCTCTTGTAATCTGAAATTGTATCTTCCAGTATAGGAACATATTTGGGGGTATCTGTAGTTCCACTGGTTTGAGCGTACATCACTGGTTGCTCTCTGTTTAGATATGTTTCTCCTTCGTTTTCTTGCTTCTCAATATATGGTCTTAATTCTTCATATGATTGAATATCAACAGATTGACTGAATTCTTGGTAAGAAGAGAGTTTTTCAAAATCATGTTCCCGACCAAAAACGGTATCTTTATTTGCAGAAAGAATTTTTTTTAATAGTTGATCCTGAGTGTGCTGTGGTTTTTGGGTTTGTGCAATGACTGGATTCCATAAGCGGTGCTTCATAGAGAACATTCTAAAAGACATTAATAAATTCAGTAACGCATTCAGCATCTTCTTATCCCTCTAGTTTATCTAGCCCTTTGGTAAAGGGCGTTCGAATTTGGCTAATAAAGTCTAAAGGATATTCCCGATTCTTCAGTCCTAACCCTTCAACCGATCTTTCTTTTGGCAAAAACCATGTTCCGAATAGTAGATCCCAGACTATCAAATTATTACCGTAATTCTTGTTGGATTCCCTAATTAGAATCGAATGGTGCCATCGATGTAATTCTGGACCGCTAATTATATAGTTGAGAAAGCCAAGTCTTACATTGATGTTGCAATGTTGAAAAAATCCATTAATAGCATAAAAAACGAAATAGATACTTAAAACTTGTTCTGAAACACCTACAATGATGAATGGAAGGGCGTCCATGAGAAATTGTAAGGCTTTATCTAATGGATGAAACCGACCAACATTCACCCAGTACAGTTTATGTGGAGAATGATGAACGGCATGTAAACGCCACAATGGCTCCCACTCATGGGCTATTCTATGTAACCAATATCGCAACAAATCAGCGAGAAAAAGCATCAGAATAGCCTGAATAAAAATTGGAAATTGATGTGGCCAAAAACCCTTTAGGAAAATCTCCTTGGCTTGCAAGTAGGACAACAAGGTACTTGCAAACAGAAAGGCGAGGAACTTAGGCAACACTATCTGAATAAAAACCATATTAGTAAGATCGTTGCCAATATCTGGAATTTTCGGGTTCCACTCTTTTCTGTAGGGAAAGTAAGATTCTAAAAAGGTGATAATTGCTGCACCAAATACAACCGGTACGTAGGCTATGATCTTCGATGGATAGGAGGTGATGCTTAAGAGAAGTTGGTACAAAACTAGAGCAAACGTGATTACCACAGGATAAGCTGTCCATGCAACGATATTCGTAACCCGGTTATTGAATGTCTTCATTATTGCTTGCTTTTGATTCCTATAACTCCTTTTTTTGACCATGTTGATAGTGAAATAGACCAACCGTGACTAAAAAAGAAGCTAAGACTGTATGAAAAAATGTTGGAATTCTAGCACCAAACCAACTGTGTTCTGGTGCAATAGTTAATCCAACAATTAGTCGAAATAACATTACCATCAAATAAATTGCCCCCAAGACTAAACAAATTTTTCCTGTCTTACTTCTTGGAATTACGCGACCAAGGGAAATTTTTAGGATTACTATTAGGCAGGCTGAAATTATTAAAAATTGAGCAGCAACCAGTAGCCAGTAGGGTACGGCACCACTTTGCCAATCTTGAAATGGCGGGAGAAAACCAACAGGATAAAATTTTTGTAAGAGCTGAGAAAAAACACGAAAACAGAAAAGCAACAGCAGAGCTATCAATGCAACTGAATATCGGGGGTACCTGATAGTTTGTTTGCTTTCCACAATATTTTTCCTACATAGAATAGAACTAAATGGGATGAAGTAATAAAGTGAAACCTAATTCAATCACGATAAACTCACAGCACATAAAATGCCAAAATTAGCCTGTAAATTTTTTAGGATAGCGCTAGTAGTTGTGGGCAATCATTAATTTTGGGGTTGCAACATATTTGTTGCAGTGCTTCACCAATGTCACATAACAGTTATTCAATATCAACCCCCAAAATGAGTAGAAAGGACAAACCGAATTACCAAGTGTACCTTTAAAAAAATACTGGTAAATATTTAAATTTAAAAATGTGGGTGCGACATAAATGATGGTGAGCATCGATATTTATCTGTTCCCAGATGCCACGGCGAGTCTACAGGATATCGCATTTTAGGTCGAATAGCAATTTATCTATTTCGTTTTAATAAATCAATGATATGTTTTTTGGGTAGAAATTAACAATAACTCAATAATTAATTGTTGAGTCATTGCTGAACTTAGAATGATAATTCGGTAAATAAAGAATAGGATTACTGAGTCTTCAAACTACCAAGTAACTCAATTTAAGTATCTATAAATTTCCGACAAGATTCAGATAATAACCAGTTTCTTGCTCCTTCTAAAGTGGCCTGCTCCCGTCCGCCCCTAATCCAAACTAAATTACGGTGTTGAATCTGAAATTCTTGCCATGTATTCTGGATTAATTAATTTTTGGTAAATGATGTAATAGAAAAACGCCAATTCGCTCACCATTCTGAAATGGCAAGTTCTTAATAACCTTAGTGATATGGATTTAACTACCAAATAACCAAGTTTAAAAAGACCTTTTTACCCTCCTTGACAGAAGTATTAAATTAGGATTACACTTTCCAGCTAATTCTCAGGGAAAAGTGTTAAATCTATAACGAGGCATCGCCAGTTGAATTAGGCCGTCGGCATGACTGATTTTGCCTCTTTGTGTTGGTTGAAAGTATGGCAGTATCTACTAATCAATGGATCCTGATTGGCCTAATTTGTCTGGGATTGATTCTGATAGCGGTGGCTTATGCAATCGGTCGTCGGCTAATTTATCAAGCCCTTTTTCGATTGCTTGATTTAATCACAAAGGACGAAATTGAGAGTGAGGAACGGCAACTATCAAACAGATTAGCATTATTTGCCTCCATCCTATGTCTTTCCGCTTATAGTAATTTTTTATTCGATCTAGTAACCTCTAGTCCAGTTCAGAAAATAT
>CAYVHK010000062.1:0-18461 GCA_964451145.1 uncultured bacterium
ATCTGGAATGACGCTCTGGGCTGTTGGATTATTTTTTATTATTTATTTTCCTATGGTCATTGCTATTACTAGATCTCGTGCTGAAATTGGTCCACCTGTTCACACATTAATCTACGTGGACCCTGGTCGAACCATGGTAACGACCTTGGGTACTCGTCGTTTAGGGGTACCTAATCTGACCATTTTAACCTACTTATATCCACTAAATCGCTGTTTTCGGGCTAATCCTATGCCCAGTCAATTGGAAGCCTTTCGAATTGCTGAACAAACCAATATCGGCTATCGGCAAATACTAGCTGGCATAATTTTGACTATCGTTTTCGGCATCTTTTTTACTTTTTGGGTCTATATTCATGTTATGTACGATCTAGGCGTAACTAGTAAAGCCAGAGGCTGGATTGGCACAATGGGATGGGAGTTTTTTAATCGTTTGCAAAATTGGCTAGTTCATTCTCGACAACCAGATATAGGCGAAATTACTGGCATAATTGGGGGATTCGGCTTTACCATATTTTTAATGATAATGAAAATTCGTTTTTTATGGTGGCCATTCAATCCTGGCGGGTATGTCCTAACGACTGGCGGAGGGCTTGGTCGAGAGTGGTTTGCTGTTTTCTTGAGTTGGTTGGCAAAATTCATTATCCTAAGGATTGGTGGAGTTAAACTTTATAGGCAAGTTGTCCCTTTTTTCTTAGGTTTAATTCTAGGAGACTACACGCTCGGTTGCTTATGGAGTATCATTGGTATAATCTTCGAAATACCGACTTACGGTGTATGGCATTAGACGACCGTCAGTACCCTGTAGATGTTAGTAGTTTTCCTTAACACACAAAAAGCACCTAAAAATATCTCTAGGTGAAACACGAAAAAGAAAATATAAATTTAGAAAAACTGTTCACTCATCTTCTGTTGCTTAATCACAATTCGAGTGATCTAGTCCCACAAATCGAGACCAAGCAATTTTCTGCCCAATTTAGTTAATTTAGCCGGACCGTAATTTTTAGCTTCCCAACCGCGAGGATCACCAGGCCAAGGGCCTCGACCTAATGCTCTTCGTTCCTTCCACAGAGAGATTCGCTCTTGTCGCCGTTTTTCATCCATTGGTTCAGGTACTGGATAAAAGTTCATGTATTGAGCTAACCTTGGCAGATTTGAAGTGTTTCGACCATTACCATGTGGTAATGCTCGGTGCCAAATCAGCAAAGAACCAGCTGGTGCTGGTATTTGAATGAAATTTTCCGGGGATAGTTCAGGTACCCACGGTGTTTCATTATCAATCAATGGTTTATGTGCTCCTGGCCAGCAGACGAAAGAACCTTGGTTGTCAGCTGTGTCAGTTAAAAATAAAACTCCCTGTGTACCAAATTTAATAGGGAGTTCAGACGTGTTGACATCCCAATGGTACATTCCTTTGTGATCCCATTCGGGATAGCTTGAGTTAAGGGGTGGCTTCATATTAACACGGTCTGGGTGTACCCAAATTCGGTTTGTACCATAAATCTCTGTGTAAATTTGATGAATCGGTGGATGTTGATACACATTCCACATCGCCTGATGCTGGTACATCTCAACCATACCTGCACCTGGTTTATGAGGCGGTTGATACCACTGATCTGATTTTTCAGGATCCATCTCTAAAAAAGCAAAAATAGCTTCTATGACTGCATTACATAGTTCAATTGGCACTGCATTTTTAATAACCATGTAGCCGTAACACTCAAAATGTTTATGATGTTCTGGTGTAACTATCGACATTTGAGAAATCTGTCATACTCCTGTTGCCTACCGAAGTGAATCACTTATTTAGTAGCTTTCTTCCGATTTGGGGACCGGGTTGGGATGGACGCCTCGCACGATTAAGCCTTGTCCTACACTACCTTCAGGTTCATTTTTTCTATTATCAAGTGGTGATCGGAACTCAAATAACAACATACGTCTCCACTGATCAGACGTATTAGGAGTAGAACCGTGAATGGTCAAATAACTAAATATCAGCAAATCACCAGCTTTCATCGGAATAGGAGTAGCCTGATCGATAGGGTATTCATCCATGGGAAGGTGGTGTGAACCTTGGTGGACATGTTTCTCAATATAGCCCTGTTGATGACTACCAGGGTAAACACATAAACAGCCGTTTTCGGTCTCTGCATCATCCAAATAAAGCGTTGCTGCGATCATGGTATCCAATTTATGAGGAAAATAATCATAATCTTGATGCATCGGAAATGCAGCCCCAATCTTTGGCGGTTTTGCATGCATCAACGTATGATGCAATTGTAGATTTGTTGTTCCAATTACGGCTGCGGCCGGGTCAACCAAATTTGGATGGAATATTAATTGTGCTAAACCGGCTGAGTGATATTGAATATTATGAATTGACAAAACGCTTCTAGCCTGCTTGTCGCCTTCAACGTTTACATCTTCACGCCACTCTCCCCCCCAATGTGCTTCCAGTCGTCTTCCAGAGTTAATAGAACGATCCATCATTTCATCAACTTCTCGCTGGATTTGAGACAAATGCTCACCACTGAAAGCTTTATCTATTTTAACAAAGCCATTGGCTTCGAATTCTTCCCTAAGTTGAGTTTGTTTTACTGGTGTGAGTACAGTTGATGCAAAGGTTGATTGATTGATCATCTATTTTTACTCCTGTCATAATTTTTCGTTTTACATCCAATTCGGTGGTCGATTAAAATCCACTTCGAATACGATTTTTCCTATAACTATAGTGGCGATTGTAACTAAAAGTACACATAATAAATTCAGCCAAACTCCGACCTTAGCCATTTCCCAGATTTTGATTCGATTAGTGGCAAAAATAATTGCATTAGGAGGAGTTGCAACTGGCAACATAAAAGCAAAGGAACAAGATACAGTTGCTGGCACCATCAGAAATAGTGGATGAATTTCGATAGCATTTGCTAACGAACTCAAAATCGGAAGCAGAATTTCGACCGTTGTCACGTTAGAGGTAAGTTCTGTTAAAAAAGTGACCAATAAACAGATAACTCCAACTAAAATTGTTGGATGCCAACCTTCAACTTGAGACAAACGATGACCAAACCACTCAGATAACCCTGAAACCTTGAAGCCACTAGCCAATGCAAAACCACTACCCAATAAGAGAACAATATCCCAAGGGATTTTAGTAGCCGTTTCCCAATCTAAAATCCGTTTTCTTTCTGTTTTCCCATTCAAACTAGCTGGGATTAAAAATAAAAGAGTGGCCATCGTGATAGCAACTGTACCATCATTTAAATTGTTTGAACTATCAAATAGATTTGACCAGCCGTATAAAGTAAAACCACCTAGACGAATGTCAGATCGAAATAGCCATAAAAATACCAAAAGAATAAAATCAACTAAAACCACTTTTTCGGCCCACGATATTGGACCTAATTGGCGGTATTGGTTCTGAAAGAGACTTGGATTAAGCTCTACAGATTCCAAATTATGACAAAAAAAACGGGTAAGCCACAACCACGATAGTACCAAAACCGTGGCCGACACAGGAAGAGCAAACATTAACCAACTGGTGAAGGTAATTTCTGGTGCCTGAGGAAAGTTGATCTGGAAAATGCGAGCAAATGATAAATTTGTAGGTGTGCCGACTAGGGTAGCTACACCACCAATGGAAGCTCCATAGGCAAGACCTAAAAATAGGCCTACTGAATATTTACCGAGTTTTTTCACTCCAACTTGTTTTTCTAAACTACTAATGACGGCTAATCCAATTGGAACCATCATCATAGTTGTAGCCGTGTTGGATATCCACATCGATAAGAAAGCAGTTGCTAACATAAAGCCGAGGATGATTCGGCTAGGTTGTACACCAACCAATAGCAAAATTCTGAGAGCAATCCGTCGATGCAAATTCCATCGTTCCATTGCTAAAGCAACTAGAATACCGCCGATGAATAGAAAAATTATATAGTTACAATACGTGGAAGATACTGATTTGCCATCCATAATACCTAAAAGAGGAAATAAGGTGACGGGCAACAGGGCCGTGACTGCTAATGGTGCAGCCTCGGTCATCCACCAAATTGCCATCCAAGCGGCAACTGCAGCCATTCGAGTTGTTTCAGGCCTTTCAGGGTTAAAATCAAAAAATAGAATCAACAACGATCCTACCAGTGGACCAAGAACCATAAAAAAGTGTTGGCCTCTCACCTGCATAATATTAATGATGTGAAAGGAAAAGGGCGGTAGAGAAGACTCGGAGTACCAAAGCGAAAGAAGGGAAAATTAGGCTGAAAAAGGCCCAGAGTACTGGCATAAGTATAGCTTAGATGAACCCGTTCCATACCTTGTGCTAGACTCCAGATCAACCAGTCGCTATTTTTACGTAGATTGTCGATCTGATGACCAAAATCGTTAAAAAAAGTCAGCTTACTATTCCCATTTCGTCTTATTATTTTTGCATTGACCCACTTTGGGGTTGTGACAAAATCTAGTTTATCAAACTGTCTGTCTTATTGTCAATCGGCGGATAAGCAGATTTGATGTGCTATAATTCTATGCTTGAAGCTCAATATAGAAGCGGCTAAACTAGCACTCAATAGAGGATAAATAGGATGAGCAATTTTCGGGTAATCGATACCCATACCCATTTTTATGATCCAAGCCGGACACAAGGAGTACCCTGGCCCAACAAAGACGATGACTTCTTGTACCGAACCGTTCTGCCCAATGAATACAAAGCTATGACTATGCCATTGGGAGTTCGTGGGACAGTGGTTGTAGAAGCTAGCAAATGGTTCGAGGACAATCTATGGATTCTAAAATTGGCCAGAACTGACCCCTTTATTGTCGGTTTGGTGGGCAATTTACAACTAAATTCGATCGATTTTGATGAACACTTCGAGCAGCTTAATACAAATCCACTATTTAGAGGGATTCGATTGGGGGGTGGTATAGTGAAAGCTTTAACCCAACCCGAGCAAATAAAACTAGAACGTTTGGCCTTTTCTGATCTGCAACTAGATATACTTGGCGGTGCTGATATGCTACCAAGTGTCGCTAAATTAGCAGAAAATATCCCCCATCTGCGTATTGTAATTAATCATGTTGGGGCTGCTCTTATCGATGGTCAATCACCAGATCAAGGTTGGGTCGAAGCCATGCAGATGGGGGCCAAACAACCCAATATCTACTGCAAAGTATCGGGCTTAGTCGAAAGTGTGTCTGACAAGACACAACCGCCTCCAAATGAGGTGGGCTTTTATACACCTATACTTGATTTATTATGGAATGAGTTCGGTGAAGATCGACTAATTTACGGTTCTAACTGGCCCGTTTCTGCACGTTTTTCCAATTATGAGACAGTGCAACGACTAGTCTTAGACTACTTCGAACCAAAAGGGAAGGATGTTGTAGCCAAGGTGTTTTGGCGAAACTCAAAAGCTGTTTATAAATGGATTGATCGGGTTAAGTGAATACGAGATCGGTTAAATCAAAATGTCAAACGATTCAATCACTTCGTTGGCTAGTAAACGAGTTGCAATCACTTCCAAAAAGTATTGTTTTTCTTGATGGCTAGTTTGGTCTGATCGAAAATGGAAATTGTATTGACGTCCGGTTTGGACGGATACTGGTGCCAAACGGCGGGAAACGTCCAAATCAGCAATACCTTTAAAAACGTTTTCCGCTACTGTATCCGTTACTCCATCCTTGAAAATTACCTCTATTCGGCAGCCAGCATAGAACGATTTGTCACGTTCATCCAGAAAGCAATAATTTTGGGTGATATTATCGGCCAATAGCTGGGAGCAGATGCGATCAATTTGGCTAGCACTGAAATCACCCTCTAAAAAATAGAGCTGACTAAAAAAAATTGATTCCACACTATCAATACCTAAATCCTTAATATCTTGCGCCAGACCTGACAATTGGGGTAATTTGTCGCTGACTTCAATCCTCCACCTCATAGGCAGTATTTCAGTCTCCTTTTTGTGCCAAAATACCAACCCATTCATCCTGCTGACGAACTTGTAGACATTGAAAACCATTATCTCTGAGAGCAGTCCGGATATTTTGAGATTCGCTTTCTAAAATGCCAGATAAGATCAGCTTTCCTTTCTTACGCAAGTATTGTGGATAAATAGGAATCATTGGTAAAATCACTTGGCTAACAATATTAGCAATGATAAGGTGAAATTTTTCGGCGGTATTCTTCAGACCTTCCGACTGACGCAAATCAACTCGGTCTTTAATATCATTCACCACGAAGTTATGTTCGGCAACATTCAGGGCAGTTTCATCAATATCCAGTGCCACCACCTTTTTGGCTCCCATTTTGACTGCTAAAATCGACAATATTCCGGAACCCGTTCCAATATCAACCACTATTTCTCTTCCTTTGAAAGACAAGTTGGATAATAGATGCAACGACAGACGAGTAGTCGGATGATGTCCAGTACCAAATGCCATACCAGGATCGAGTCGAATCAAAATTTTATCTGTTAACGATTGATTATCTAATGACCCATCTTCTTCTATTTTATGCCAAGTGGGGGCTACAACCACGTGGTCGCCAATTTCTTGTGGTGGAAAAGCGGAACGCCAACTATTGGCCCAATCTTGACTGTCATATGCCCGCATTTCGATGGTAACTGACTCTTCACCGGGTAGACCAAAATTCGATAGCTTACTGATGAAACGGCGAAGATTTCCTAATCGTACAGCAGTCAGATCATCTTGTGGGAAATATGCTAATAGTATAATTTGCTCATCTTCTTCTTGGATCTCAAGTCCCACCGCCTGATTGTCAAACAGATAATTTGCAATAGCATCTGAAGATGCTATTGCTGTTGTAATTTGAACTTGAGTCCATTTGCCACCAGTTCTTGTAGAAGTTTTTTTTTTCATTAGTTGGTTGGCATTGGCTTGAATTTAAGTGAAGCAATCAGTATCCTAATCGTCTTTAACGGAAAAGAATTTGTCTTTTAACTTGCTAAACGGACTAGACCGGTCACCTTCAGAACTATTTCTTGATTCTCCTCGTAATTGAGCAAACTGCTCTAGCAGATTAGTTTCTTGGCTGTTGAGTCGACGGGGAGTTTCAATTTCGACATACACAAAGAGATCACCTCGAACGTTTTGGCGGGAATAAGGTATCCCCTTACCTTCTACTCTAACCTTATCTCCAAATTGAGTGCCAGGTTTAATTTTGACTATAGTTGGATCGTCAAGTGTTGGCACTTCAACTGCGGCACCCAACGACGCTTGTACAAAAGATATTGTCGTGCTGGTCATTAAGTTATTACCTTCACGATGGAATCTATCGTGTGGTTCAACTTGCATTACCACGTAAAGATCGCCAGCAGGACCACCTTGAGAGCCGGCTTCTCCTTCCCCGCGAAGATGAAGTTTATGCCCAGTATCTACGCCTTTGGGAATATTGATTTTTAGCTTCTTGATGTTGCGGACTAACCCCACTCCCTGACAAGGCCGACAAGGACTTAGAATAACTCGTCCTTCACCTTGACAACGAGGACAGGTTCGGGAAACACTGAGAAAACCAGTGGCTGAAGTCACCCTGCCCCGACCGTGGCAATCGGGGCAAGTTTGTGGCACTGAACCTTCGGCTGCACCACTACCTTGGCAGATCTGGCAAGTTTCATGTCGAGGAATGTCAATAGTTTCCGATTTGCCAAAAATTACATCTTCTAGGCTGATTGCCATTGTATATTGCAGGCTGGCTCCACGTTTAGGACCTCTTTGACTGCGGCCGCTGCTGACACCAAATAGATCCTCAAAATCACCAAAGACATTGCTAATAATATCCTCAAAATTACTAAATCCCCCACCAAACCCACTACTCCCAACAACACCTTCCACACCTGCATGGCCAAATTGATCATAGCGTTGCCGCTTTTCATCATCAGATAAAACTTCAAAGGCTTCGGTAGCTTCTTTAAACTTTTCTTCAGCTTTAGGGTTATTTGGATTTTTGTCAGGATGATACTTGATTGCCAATTTTCGATAGGCTTTTTTAATTACTTCAGCACTGGCATTTCTATCTACGTCGAGAACCTGATAATAATCGTTTTTTTCGGCCATATTAGCCACCTAAATTGTCTGTTAATTTATTAAGTTGTGGCCGAAGATTCTTTATCTTCATAACGGCGACGGAACCTTTCCACACGACCGGCGGTATCGACCATTTTGCTTTGTTGACCGGTATAAAATGGATGGCAATTAGAACAGATTTCGATTCGCATGGAATCAGTAGAGGATTTTGTCGTGAAACTTGCACCACAGACACAGGTAATTGTACATTCGACAGTTGAAGGATGAATTTCGGGTTTCATATCCGTTTTGACTCCTTAATAAGTTAGTTAGTTTCGATTGATCGCCTTACCGTTTGCTTCTTTTATTACTACCGACACCGCCTTGTGCCATCATTTCTAAAAGATCTTCATTAGAATCAGTTTTACCCAGTTGCTCAGCTAAAAGTTCCATTGACTCCGCCGCTCCCATTTGGGACAAAAACCGACGCAAAACCAGAACTTTGCTAAGTACGTTTTGCTCAAGAAGCAATTCCTCGCGTCGAGTTTTTGACTGAACGACATTAATACAAGGGAATATGCTACGGTCTAATAAGGTTCGATCCAAATGTATCTCCATATTACCTGTTCCCTTGAATTCTTCGAATATGGCCTCATCCGCTCGAGACTCAGTGTCAATCAGCGCAGTGGCAATGATGGTTAAACTTCCACCCTCTTCCGCTTTTCGGGCCGCACCGAAAAAACGCCTCGGTTTGAGAAAAGCGAAGGCATCCAAACCACCAGTTAGTGTTTTGCCGGAGTGTGGAGTAACAATATTAGAAGCACGAGCTAAGCGAGTCATTGAATCGAGCAGGATCACCACATCCTGACCGGCTTCTACACATCTTTTGGCTTTTTCTCCTGCCATTTCAGCTACTGCCACATGTCGTTCTGGATGTTCATCAAAAGTCGAGCTTATCACCTCCCCTCTAACGGAACGGATAACATCAGTTACTTCTTCTGGCCGTTCGTCGATGAGCAAAACCATCAGCACAATTTCTGGATGATTTTTGGAGATTCCATGAGCAATGTTTTTTAACAATGTTGTTTTTCCAGAATATGGAGGTGCAACGATAATGCCCCGTTGTCCTTTGCCAATAGGGGCCATCAAGTCAATGATTCGAGTTGCAAACTCTTTGGGATGATGTTCGAGTTGCAAACGTTCGAAAGGATGAACGGGTGTTAAATTATCGAATAATATATTTTCCTTGGTCACTTCTGGGCTAGTACCATTAACGCTTAAAATTTTCAGCAAAGCAAAGTAATTTTCAGACTTATCACCTGATTTTTTAGGGGGGCGTATTGTACCTTCTACGAAATGACCGGTTCGCAAACCAAACTTTCGCTGTTGCGTTTGGCTCAGATAAATGTCTTCTGAACTCTGGAGGTAGTTAAAGCGGGAAGACCGGAGAAAGCCATATCCTTCAGGCAGAACCTCGAGTACACCACCTCCATATAAAACACCATCCCCCAAAGTGGCTTTAGCTTCAAGGATCCGAGCAATCAATTGTTGCTTTCTTAATCCGCCATAATTGGATAGAGACATTTCTTTGGCAGTGTTCGTTAATTGAGAAATCGTCATATCTTGAAGCTGAGAAATGTGAAGCTTTTTACTCATTACTTCGACGTTCCTTTTTTTGATGAGAGTTATTTTCCATAAATTGAAATAGCATGTTTGCCTATTGGTTAAATTTAGTAAGGGTTATGTCTGGAAGCATTCCATCCTAAAATACCGATTCATGCACTCAGACATTTTGGTGTCTAGTTCAACATACATCCGCTCGACAATACAGCGTTCAATGACCCAACGTTCAGTCCGAACAACTTTACTAAGTTTCGGAACTATCAAATCCAACAGCAGGTATGGTTGAGATGTACCAGCATCAGGCGATGTGGAACGTGTTGCAAGGGCTTTCTAGGCGAGAATCTAAGCAAAAATCGCACAATTATACATAACTCTGTTTTACTCGTCAAGACTTTTTTGATTGGTCAATGTCAGTAACAATAATTTTATTTACTTCACTTAACAGTTGTTTGACGAAATATAGACGATCTGCTAACATTACCGAACCGAATTACCGAACCGAAAATGATGGTGTTAGTAAACTAGTGAGTCTTCGACAACTGTTCCTCATTTTAATTCTGTTCACAGTCTGTTTTTGGTGCCAATCTGAGGTAGACCGAATTAAATTCAACAATGATATTCGGCCAATTTTAGCCAAAAATTGTTTTGCTTGCCATGGACCAGACTCCAAACAACGTCAAGCAAATCTTCGTCTAGATCAGTACCAAGGCGCTATCGCCAAACAGAAAGGTCAGGCTGCTATTGTGCCCAATAAACCGTCGGAAAGCCGACTGATGACTCGTATTACTACAAACGATGAGAGAAAGAGAATGCCACCTCCCAAACACGGAACTCGGCTAACAACAAAGGAAATCGAGCAACTCCGTCAGTGGATTAAGGAAGGTGCCAATTATGATAAGCATTGGTCTTATATAAAGCCTAAGCGCCCCCAAATACCCTCGGTTACAGATGCCAATTGGTGTCGAAACCCAATCGATTACTTCGTACAATCTCAGCTAGAAGCAATTGGCTTGCTACAAGAGTCAGTGGCAGATCGATGGTCTTTGGCCCGAAGAGTAGCAATCGACCTAACCGGTTTGCCGCCGACAGTACATGAGGCTGAACGATTTGTCAACGACCATCGAGACGATGCCTACCAACGCTATGTCAAAGTCCAACTAACAAAATTGAGTTTTGGTGAGCGATGGGCTAGAGTTTGGCTCGACCTGGCTCGTTATGCTGATTCTGCTGGCTATGCTGACGATCCACCTCGCACCATTTGGGCTTACCGAGATTATGTGATCCAATCTTTCAATAAAAACAAGCCGTTCGATCAGTTTACTATTGAACAGATAGCTGGTGATCTACTGCCCAAACCAACAGAAGATCAATTGATTGCCACTGCATTTCACCGCAATACGATGACTAACAATGAAGGTGGAACGAATGACGAGGAATTTCGCAACGAGGCAATTATCGATCGAGTTAATACAACCATGACAACATGGATGGGAACAACTATGGGCTGTGCCCAGTGTCATTCTCACAAGTATGATCCTATCTCTCAAAAAGAGTATTTTCAGCTGTTTGCTTTTTTCAATAATACGTCAGATAGTGATAAGAAAGACGAACGACCGACGATCAAGATCTTTGACGATGAACAGAAACAGAAACGTAGTCGGTGGCAAAGTGAGATTAAGACCTTAGAATCCATTTTAGCTACACCAACGCCTGTTCTGGAACGAACTCAAACAGAATGGGAAAGTAAGCTGAAAACACTACCCAAATGGAGGACGCTTCGACCAGTAGAAGTATCATCCACGCACACACGACTCAAAATAGAAGCTAATGGTTCAGTTGCTATTCGGGGGAAAATTCCTGAACAAGATACATACAAAGTGAAGTTTGATGTTGATTTGACAAATGTTTCTGCCTTGAAATTAAAAGTGAATCCACAAAAAAAGAATTTCGTTTTGTCAAAATTGACAGCAACATGGCAACCCAAAAAAAGTACTCCAATTAGCGCTCAGTACTTAAGAGTACAACTGATAGGCAAGAGTAAAATCCTCTCTCTTGCTGAAGTCGAAGTCTGGCAAGGAGAGACCAATTTAGCCCATCAGTCTAAAGTTAAGCAAAGTTCAACTGCTTACAATGGCAAAGCCGACCGAGCAGTCGATGGTAATACGGATGGTAATTATTATCAGGCCAATTCAACAACCCATACCGCTCAATCAGATAATCCCTGGTGGGAATTGAATTTGGGTCAAGAGATGCAAATTGATCGCCTGAATATCTGGAATCGAACTGACGGCGGGAAAGAAATAGCTAATCGTTTGACAAACTATCAACTGGTTTTGCTCGACCAAAATCGGTCGATAGTTTGGCAAGAAAAGCAGTTGACACTGCCGCAACCAAATTTTGTTCACTATCTAAGTGGTGAAAGGGAAATTCGTTTTTCAATGGCTCTGGCTGATCATGAACAAAAGGGGTTTTCAGCCAAATCGGTACTCTCATATCAGATAGACCCCAAAACCGGTTGGGCGGTGGCTAACCAGCTTAATCAGCCTCATCAACTAATACTAGTTTTGGAACGACCTTTAAATATTGAAGGTGGGCAATTGATAGTTTCGCTACATCAAAAATCGATACATAAACATTTATTGTTGCGGCGCTTTACCATTCAGACAACTTCAGCTACAGCGGTCAGTGAATTTGCACGAATACCGAAACACATTCTATCAATCATATCCCGACCACTGCCTGAACGTACAAAAAGACAGAAGCAAGAATTGTCCCAATACTACCGCAATACTGCTCCCGAGCTGAAAATGGAACAAGATCAATTGCGCGACTTGAAGCAGAAATTAGCCGATCAAAAACCATATACAACTATACCTGTTATGCATGAACTAGCAATAGAAAAAAGGCGGAAAACTCGAATTCAACTACGTGGCAATTTTCAGCAAACAGCTGATCTGGTCAAAATCGGCACGCCAAACATTTTTCACCATTTGTCCAGCACAAAATCTACCAATCGACTTGAGTTGGCAAAATGGCTGGTCAGCAGAGAAAACCCGCTAACTGCGAGAGTAATTGTTAATCGATATTGGGAACAATTGTTTGGAACCGGGCTTGTCCGAACCAGCGAGGAATTTGGTACTCAAGGAACATTGCCGTCTCATCCAGATTTATTAGATTGGCTAGCAGTCGAACTAATGGACAATAATTGGAATTTGAAACATCTACTCCGCATTCTGGTCAATTCTGCCACATATCGTCAGTCATCCAAAGTTACGCCCGAATTATTAGAGCGCGACCCCAACAACCGATGGCTGACACGCGGTCCACGCATTCGTTTGTCAGCCGAAATGATCCGAGACCAAGCTTTGTTTGTTAGCGGTTTATTGAGTCCTAAAATGTTTGGCCAGCCGGTGAATCCACCGCAACCGAAAATGGGAATTAAAGCCGCTTTTGGTAGTAATATTGATTGGCAAACCAGTACGGGGGAAGATCGATATCGCCGAGGCATCTATACCAATTGGCGGCGTTCTAACCCCTATCCGTCTATGGTGACTTTTGATGCTCCTGATCGTCGAGTTTGCACAGTTCGCCGTTCACGTTCCAACACTCCACTACAAGCCTTAGTTGTGCTAAATGACCCGGTCTATGTAGAAGCTGCTCAAAGTCTAGCTCGTCGTTTGGCACTAGCCGATGGGAAGTTAAATGACAAAATTCGTTTAGGTATTCGGCAGACCTTAATTCGGCCGGCCAAAACCGTGGAAGTTCAACACTTAAAGCGTCTGTATCAGTTAGCCTACCAACACTATAAATCAAAACCAGAACAAGCTCATCTGATTGCCACTAGTCATTTGGAGAACTTGGAACAGCATAACGTTACAGAGATGGTAAACCTAGCTGCTTGGACGGTAGTCAGCAATACGTTACTCAACCTTGATGAAATGTTTATGAAGCGATAAGGACCAAAGATGAATCCTCGATTTGAAAATATTCAAAATTTGACCCGCAGACATTTCCTAAAAGACATTGGTCTTGGTTCAATTGCCCTGACAACGCTAATGGAATCAGCTCCAGCTAAATTGCCTATTAATCCATTAATAGCAAAACCAGCACACACTCAGGCTAAAGCTAAGCGTGTTATTTACCTGCATATGACCGGCTCACCACCCAACTTAGATCTTTACGACTACAAGCCTGAACTAGTAAATCGAGATGGACAAAATTGCCCCGACGAGTTTTTGAAAGGTCGTCGCTTTGCTTTTACTACTGGTGTACCTAAGTTGATGGGAACACGTCGTCAATTCGCTCAATACGGAGAAGGTGGCCTCTGGTTGTCAGATGCCATCCCTAATTTTCATTTAATGGCCGATGAAATGTGTATGATTCACTCAATGTACACCGAGCAGTTTAACCATGCCCCTGCAGAACTGCTGGTCTATACTGGTTCACCCCGTTCAGGTCGTCCTTCAATGGGATCCTGGATCACTTATGGCCTGGGTAGTGAAAACGAAAATCTGCCAGGTTTCGTTGTTTTAATCTCTAGTGGTGTTCAACCCAACGGTGGTAATAACTCTTATGGTAGTGGTTTTTTACCTTCTATTTTTCAAGGTGTGCAATGCCGATCAAAAGGCGACCCAGTACTTTATGCTTCCGACCCACCTGGTATGGATCGGAAGATGCGCCGCCAGAGCTTAGACACCTTGCAACGGCTAAATGAATTGCAGGTCAAAGAAATGGGACATCCCGAGACACTGACCCGAATTGCACAATATGAGTTAGCATTTCGAATGCAAGTCTCAGTACCAGAAGTAATGGATATTAGCCAAGAATCCGAAAAAGTTTTAGAAGCTTATGGCGCTGAACCTGGCAAAACTAGTTTAGCTAATAATTGTCTACTGGCTAGACGTCTAGTCGAATCAGGCGTTCGCTTTGTACAATTGTTCGATTGGGGGTGGGATTTTCATGGTACCGGCCCTAATGAGGATATCAGAGATGGTCTAACCCGAAAATGTGCCACCATGGATAAACCTATTTTTGCTCTAATTAATGATCTCAAATCTCGTGGTTTACTTGACGAAACCTTGATTGTTTGGGGAGGGGAGTTTGGTCGAACACCGTTTCGCGAGGGGCGGACATCTAACGGAAAAATTTTGGGTCGGGACCACTATCCCGACTGTTACTCAATGTGGATGGCCGGTGGTGGGGTCAAGGGTGGATTGGCTTATGGAAAGACTGATGAACTCGGATTTTCGATTACTGAAAATCCGGTTCACGTTCATGATCTGCAGGCTACCATTTTACATCTTCTTGGTTTAGATCATGAAAAATTAACCTTCCGGATTCAAGGACGTGATTACAGACTAACTGATGTCCATGGTCAAGTCATTCATGATTTAATTGCTTAACCACTGTTGTTTCGATGGAATCGACTTGGTGTCATATTGATACCTTTATCTGATTTTTGCGAAGTTGGAGCACACTCGACCATAAGCTACTTTCCAAGACCGAAATGGCAACCTATCAGCATCGTGATCGGAAGAATATTTTATAATTTGTAATTCTGAGATGAAATTTACGCCCAGCTGCCAAAAGTTTGTTTGACACCCAATTTACTATTCCAAACAGTTAATAGATTACCGAGCTAGGTTTTGTTTAGCCAAGGTTATTTTCTGATTTTCAAAGACTTGTACAGTTTAACCAACGTATTCCAACTGTTACTACAGTTCCTTGTCAAGATACTGTTTTTGCTGGCCGATGTTTTTTCACGAAACAAGACATCGACGAAGATTCCGTTAGCCCATTATCAAATAATCATCCTGTCAGGATGAAAAAAAACATTATTTTTCACCACAAGATGGTGAAAATAGTTTGTTTTGTCTAGGAACGAGGAAAAATAATTGGTCATAATCTTAAGTTAATGTAGGCCATAGTTGAATTACCCGCTGAAATATGGATATAAAAAATTAAGCATGATAAAGCACCTGTTCAATTTGACACTCGTTATTCTTTTTACTTTTCTATTGTTTTCTCGTTCTTTGCCAGCTGAATTGTCTATCAGCCACCAAAGAATGATTCAAGTTTTAAAAAAGATTGCCGACAAAACCGCCGAAAACAACCCTTATCTTGGTTCCAGATTAGTTGATCAATTGCAGAATCAACTAACAAAACTGCCGCCAGAAACCACTGTTCGCCGAAGGTGGGAACTTACTTTTCAGCTAGCTCAAGCTGAACTTAATTTTGGGCTAGAAAATGAATCTATTCGGCATTTCACGCAGGCTTTAGCTATTATACAAAACACTGGTCAGCCCTCTGTTATTGTTGGCACCCAATTTTATTTAGCAGTTGCTTATATGAGGCAGGCTGAGACCGAAAATTGCTGTTTGCGACATAATGAGAATAGTTGCATCTTGCCTTTTCAAAAAAATGCCATTCATACTCAAAAACAACCGTCTCAGCAGGCTATTCAGCATTTGACTAAGGTTTTAGATATGGGGCAAAATAATAACCCATTTTATTTTAAAGCATTTTGGCTACTTAATCTCGCCTACATGACGATCGGTGAGTACCCAGAATCAGTACCAGTTGATTGGCGAATACCCATTGATAACTTTGTTTCAGAAGAGAAAATTCCCCGCTTTCGAAACATTGCCCCTCAACTAGGTTTAGATACTTTCGATCTGTCTGGCGGGGCAGTGGCCGACGATTTTAACAATGATGGTTATGTAGATCTTCTAACTTCAACTTGGGATCCTTCAGGTCAAATTCGATTTTTTGTCAATAACCAAGACGGTACTTTTTCTGATCAAACAGAAATTGCCGGTTTAATTGGCATTTTTGGTGGGCTCAATCTAGTTCAGGCTGATTACGACAACGATGGCGACCTAGATGTATTGGTTTTGCGTGGGGCTTGGTTGGGTGCTAACGGACGACATCCTAACTCGCTACTGCAGAACAATCGTCATTCTGAAGCAATCACCTTTACTGATGTAACTTTTTCTTCGGGTTTAGGCCGCGTTCATTACCCGACACAGACGGCTTCTTGGGCTGACTACGACAATGACGGAAACCTCGATCTTTACATCGGAAATGAGTGTAATCAACTTCTGCCCGACGCTCCCAACCAGTTATTTCGTAATGATGGGAATGGCCTTTTCAGTGATGTAGCTGAAATGGCTGGTGTACAGGATTATGGCCCTACCAAGGCCGTTATATGGGGCGACTATAACAACGACCGTTGGCCTGATATTTACGTCTCCAATTTGGGGGATGCCAACCGTCTCTATCACAACAACGGCGATGGTACTTTCGAAGATCGAGCTGGCGAGTTAGGTGTGATGGGATACGAAGAGACCTTCCCTGCTTGGTTTTGGGATGTTAATAACGACGGTCTTCTTGACTTGTACGTAGCTTCCTATATTGCTGATATTGGTACCTTAGCCATTGATGCTAACAATCTACGGATTCCTACAGAAGCGTTGCCACAACTTTATCAAGGTACTAACCATGGTTGGTTCGAGAACGTAACTGAACAGTTTCACCTCCTGCATCCCACGGCTCCGATGGGGTCTAATTTTGGCGATTTTGATAACGACGGTTTTCTCGATTTTTATCTTGGTACTGGTAATCCTGATCTTTGGAATATCATGCCTAGTATGATGTATCGTAACAAGGGTGGGAAAAGGTTTGCCGAGGTAACGTATGCCGGCGGATTTGCTCATCTGCAGAAAGGTCATGCTGTTTGTTTTGCAGACTTTGATAACGACGGAGATCAAGATATTTTTGAGCAGATGGGAGGTGCTTTTCCGGCTGATAGATACAATAATGTCCTATACCAAAATGATGGATTTGGTAATCATTGGTTGACAGTTCAGTTGATAGGGGTGGAATCTAATAGATCAGCAATTGGTGCGAGAATTCACTTACAAATCGTTGAAAATGGGCATCCCCGTTCAATTTTCAAGCATGTCAACAGTGGAGGTACTTTTGGAGCTAATCCGCTCCGACAGACAATCGGTGTTGGATTGGCGAAGATAGTGGAAAAATTGGAAGTTTTCTGGCCAACTACTGGGCAAACCCAAGCTTTTAACCAAATAGCTGTTGACCAGTTTATTCAAATTACAGAAGGTCAATCACAGTTGTATTCTATTCTGGTCGAATCAAAGTAAGTCAGGATTAGTCCGTTAGTTGTATTTGGTAGATGATGATAGAAAATTACCGAGAACAATTAGTCAAGAGCCTGATAAATTAATTGATAGCGGCACGATTGGCATCAACATGAGGTTTCAACGAGTTATGATAAGAAGAATACCACTCAGAGCTAGTAAAATACCCAATATATAACGCCAAGATAGAGGCTCTTGTAAAATCATCAAGCCGAGTATACTTGCGATCAATAGCCCAGACACTCGGATAACGGGCGACGCAATTGTGATCGGTGCTCCGGAGGCAAAACTAGCATACAAGCCTAGTGTTACCAAGCTGAATCCGATTCCAGCCGCAGTTCCCGCGACAATGCCTGATGGGGTAATCAAGTGTTCGATTTGATGGAAGCGTTGCCAAAGAAACCAAGCTGATGAAATTGTAAAAGTGCAAATGCCAAAAATTAAAAAGCCAATACTATTTGAAATCCTGTCAGCGGCTAACTTGATAAAAAAATCAGCTAAGCCCAAAGTTATTCCTGTAGCTATTAGGTACGGAATCCACTTATCCATTTGTTCCTCTATCTTACTTACAACCAGAGTTTATTCACTAAATTCATAATAATTAGCTTCTAGGTTAGCCTTACTATCTGTGAATTTGCAAGCCTATGAGATGTGAGATGTACAACA
>CAYVHK010000062.1:18561-22232 GCA_964451145.1 uncultured bacterium
GATTCAAACGTTATTAGTCCAAGATCGTAGTAATTGTCAGAACCTGTTTTCGGGCATTTGTTTTCCTAATGTTTGTCTATATCATGCATGTTAGCAAATGAAGAGATTGTCAATTATTCCGAAAATATCGCATTGCTAGACTATGAAAAGACTACAAGGGCAATAGATCAAATCAATATAGACCTATTCAGTGGAATAAGTAAAGGAACATAAATTTTTATGAAAACATATCGAGTCGCAATCATTGGATTGGGAAGTATGGGGGGGCACCATGCTCAGGCTGTTCAAGCTGAACACAATTGCCAGCTCGTTGCTGGGGCTGACATTCAAGCCGAAAACAAAACCGCTTGGGGAAAACGGTTTAGTATTAAAGCCATTTATCAAAATTACGTTCAGATGCTCGATGAACAACAACCCGATTTGGTTATCGTTTCGACTCAAGCACCCGTTCATCACGATCCTACATTAGCCGCAGCGGAGCGAGGTATTCATGTTTTTTGCGAGAAACCAATTGCACTTAATTTGGCGCAAGCTGATCGTATGGTCGCTACATGTGCAGCCAACAAAGTCAAATTTTCGATTAACCATTTGAAACGAAGCAGTCCTTATAATCAATTAGTTTTGAAAATGATTGCTGATGGAAAAATCGGACAAGTTCTCCAACTACAAGCTAACGATAAGGGGGGGCGAAAAGCGGGTAACTCTTTAATGGAGATGGGAACTCATTTGTATGATTGGCTGCGTTTATTTGGTGGAGAGGTAGAGTGGGCTAACGCACACCTGACCCAAATTAATGGAAAAGAATCAACAGTTCAAGACATCAAACATACTCAAGAGGTGCACCCGCATGACCGAGATGCCGGTTTGGTTTTGGGTGAGCGAGGTTTTGTTTCTTTTCGTTTTAAAAACGGTATTCATGCTGATGTCCAATTCTTAGCCCAAAATGAAACCAATGACACCGCTTATGGAATCAACATCGTAGGTACAAAAGGTCGGATTGCTATCAGAGAAAGTGAAGGCACCAGTATGTTTTTACATAAAGGCCAACATCAATCACCGAGTCAACATTGGCAAGCGATTCAATGTCCAACAGAAGATTTAGACCCAAATGGACAAACCAGAACAAAAAGCCAAAAACGTCTTTTCCTACAACGGTTAATGTTAAGAGATCTAATCGAAGCTATCGAAAATAATCGACAACCTTTTGCCAGTGGTAGAGATGGTCGAGACTGTCTAGAAATGATACACCTAACTTGGGAGTCGCATCGACAAAAAGCCAGAGTTTGTACGCCGTTACTACCAAGACAACATCCGCTAGAACGTTGGTTAGCTGAAGCTTAGTTAATTTGTATCTGAACTAAATAACCTAACTAAACGTGGCATCTTTTTCCTGCGACAGCAACAAGCACAAAACTTTTCCTCGATATTTATTTGGATAGATCTTTTCTTTTTAGTGGGGACAAACTGATTTGGATAGTCTAATTTGTACGGGTTAAAAGTCAGAATAGATTGAATTCAATGATGGATTTGCGCTGATTATCTTTCGATGATAATCCAGTTTGATTCTCAAATATATTGGAGCCAATGGCTATCGAAGAACTTCGCCACTTTTTTCGAATTAATGATTGACGAATTTTGACTTGGTAACGTATATTTTCAAGGATTTGTGATAGTCATCATTGACGAAGATAGCGTTGCATCATCCGTTGGTCGTCCTGTTTTTTTAAGTCTTCGCGTTTGTCGTAATCTTGCTTGCCCCGGGCTAAAGCAATTTCGACCTTTATTCTACCTCGACTGAAATAGGCACGGGTTGGAACTACCGTAACACCAGTAGCTTTAGTTTTTGCAGCTAATCGGCGAATTTCTTTTCGATTAAGCAACAGCTTTCGGGGCCGTTTGGGTTCATGATTGTCGTGTGTACCATATGCGTAAGTAGCAATATGAGCATTATGTAGAAAAACCTCGTCTGCCTCAATTTTGGCATAGCTATCAACCAAGCTAAGATGGCCAGACCGAATCGACTTAACCTCAGTTCCCACTAGTACAATTCCAGCTTCAAATCGATCCATTAGGTGATAATCATGTCGGGCTTTTCGGTTCTGAGCAATTTGTCTTTGACTGTTTTTGTTTTGGCTATCTTGGACTGTTTTTTTCTTTTTCATTATGTTTTATGGTTGTCATCTCGCTTACAGATTGGCTGATTATAGCATTAGACCAATTTTGTCGGAAGCATACCTGCGATTTTAAATATAACTGACATTTACCAATAGTTCTGTGGTAGAATAACCAATCTCTTCACCGTAAGTCAGACTAGTTATTTTATGCCGCTCGTTTCAAGCGACCCAACCGATCTCAACGACAAATCCTATAAACATCAACGACATAATTTCCGAGTGGCACTGGCGCAGGGGGTTTTAATTCGTATTTCCCTCGCCTTTGCCGATCCAACGACGATTTTATCCGTTTTTATTAAACAACTAACTCGGAATGATCTGCTGGTCGGGCTAACTGGTTCAGTAATGACTGCTGGTTGGATGCTGCCACAGTTATTGATTTCAAATCTAATTGAGCATCATCCTCGCAAAATGCCCTACTACGTGATCGGAATGACCTTTCGGGTTATGGCCTGGTTGTTGGCTTGCGGAGCAACTTTCCTTATTCCTGTTAATCAGGCCTCACTCTTAGCTGGTGTTACATTGGTCCTATATTTTCTCTCAGCCTCCTCGATGGGTATTTCGACCTTGCCCTACATGGATATTATTTCTAAGTCGATTCCACCTAGCCGACGGACTCGATTTTTCAGTTGGCGCCAGTTATTAGGCCGGTTTTTCGAATTCTTAATCGGTTATTTTTTTGTGTCCTACGTTTTAGACTCAGGCAAATCGGGAATCATTTTCCCTCACAACTATGCACTACTATTTGGTTGTACGACTATTGCAGCTTTGTTTGCTTTTTTGATTTTTTTACGGATTCGAGAACCAATCTTGCCGGTGCGAACTAAACAGTTATCGATTCTTGATCACCTAAAACAAGGGCCTAGAATCATTAAAACAGACCTTCATTATCGGCGATTTCTAATTTTTCGCATCTGTGGCCACTTTGTTGGTATTTCTACTCCTTTTTATGCTACTTATGCCCTAGATATTCTGCCAGGAACAACCGACGCTATTGCTGGTAGATTTTTAGCAACTGCTGCTGCAACCGGAATTATTTCTAATGTCTTCTGGCGATATTTGGGTGAACGTTTTGGTACTCGTTCAATTTTGGTAGTAACGGGAGGTTTGTTCAGCTTACCACCATTGGTAGCAATTACCACGTTGCACTTACCCCAAAACCTACAACTCAGTTACTACTTTCTGGTTTATGCAGTTAGTGGTATTTCGACCAATGGCATAATGGTTGGGTTTATGACCTATGCCCTTAATATTGCCCCAAGTCAGAATCGGCCTACCTATATTGGTTTTATGAACACCTTGCTGTTTCCTTTTGCATTTATACCTTTGCTTGGTGGTGCAATGTTAAAGTTTTTCAGTGACTCGATAAATATGAACCATCTGTTTGGATTGTCCATATTCAGTGGTATCCTAGCTTTTCTAATGGCCCTCCGATTGGAGGAAGTCGTCCGAGAGAATGATGATTAATCGACTTCAAAGCAATACAAAGTATTGCTA
>CAYVHK010000063.1:0-21882 GCA_964451145.1 uncultured bacterium
TTTTCTGCTTGAGTAATTTAGCACGGCAAGAGAGTGAATAATTGTTCCAATTTTCGCTTCCTGTTAGCCACAAACTCATAAATCCATCCCTGAAAATTTCACCAACCGCGGTTCCTTGATTAATCCACCATTTTTCAACAGCGCGATCTTCATTATAAATTTCCCACTCATTAATCCGCTTGTCTTCAAAGTCGTCTTTCCAAATTCCAGCTTCGATTGTTAACTCACTCCAGCTGAATAACAAGGTAGAGACAATAATTACCCTTATTATAATTGGATTCAAACTTAGTTGTATCAAGTTGTTCCTTGTAGTTTAATTTAGCCTTATCTTTAAACAAAACTCAAAATGCGAGCGGGAGCCCGGAACTCTGGGCTAACTTAAGTAATGCAGTAGTAACGAAAAATATTTCGTGGCAGTTGACTTAATTCCCAAGCTTTTGAGCTTAAAAATCCCTGACACAAAACACAAAAGATGGGTTGAAGATAGAATGGCTAACGACAATTTCCCTTCCTGTAAGGAAATCCATACTACGTATATCTACATTATTTTTTTGAACGCATTTTATAGTTGAAAATTAGTACTATCTTGGTCCAATCTAATATTTTTCTTACTGTTTTTCTAACAGAAGTAAATAAATTATTTCAGTTCCTTTGGCAACAACGGCTCAAATAAAACTGTAAAGGAGTATAACTAAATTAGCAGTAATTGTCATCTTGCTTCCAATAACTTCAAAGTATGAAAAATTATTCGATGTAATGAGAAGACTATTTAATCTTACCGTTTATATTATTGAGATAAAATTTATACTTGGATACAATGATTTTGATTTATTCAATCTCCATCCGACCAGCACTGAAAGAACAAATATAACTACAGAGTTTTTCGTAATCTCCACATATGAATAATCTAAACTATTAAGAAGCAACCAATCAGGAAAATGTATTAATACAAAAAGAACAGATGTAATAAGTATGGCTTTAATGCATGGCATAAGCTCATTTATTTTTTGTTGAATAAAACCACGAACCAATATTTCTTCAGAGATTAGTGGAATAATAACAACATTAAAATAATCTAGGAAATCTTTACTATTATTTATTAAACTTATCCAAGTCCAAATAATAAAGCCAAATTTGATACAAGAACACTACAAACAATATACCTGTTGTCTACTTTAAAGTGGTGATATTTATCGGCCTTAATTTCAAATATTCTAATATCCTAGTGTTACTAACATAGAGAAATACTAGGACAGGAACAACCCATATTAAGACGCGAATAAATTAGTTGATAATGATTTCGGCAACTTGGTTTCTAATTGAGTATCGAAAGTGTTAAATTAAAGCACCTGACACAACCAGACCAAAAAGAATAAAAAATATATCAATATTTGCTTTGTCTTTGTCATAATTAACTAATTTTCTTGGTTAGTTGGTTATCGTTATCCCCACTTTAATTAGCCCTACTCATTTCGTGTCTCAACTGAGAATGATTAATTTCGATGAAGAAAATTTCGGTTTCAGCTCCTTTCAAAATAGATCATTCCCTGAATTCTTCAGCAACATAAGAAACCCAATCCTTAAATGGAAATGAAAAATGATCCTTGTCAAAGTTGCCAAAATTTACATCATAAATGTGTTTGGTAGAAATAGAAACCTCACCATAAATCTTTGATACTCTGCTTAGTTTGTTATCAGTTGACTCAATTGGCTTAAAAATAAAAATGGAACCGCTAACAAGAACGACACAACGAAAAGAGGTTCACGCACGCTATTTCATCGTAAAAATATGTCAGGATGACGTTTCCATCAAGTCAATTTTCATTTTTGCCATCGATTTCTAAGTTTGAAGAAAGTATTTGACAATATCGCTAGGCTGAAAATATAATTTAGTCGCACCTAAATTTAGGTTTTTTTATTATTAATTTTTTTTTTAGGCTTATAATTATTCAATCCGATGAACTCACAAGCTATCGAAGACTATTTAAAAGCAATATATAAATTGCAAGACAGAAATACGATTGTCACGACTTCAGCTTTGGCTGAACACATCAAAGTTAGCCCTGCTTCGGCCACCGGTATGATTAAGAAATTAGCCACTTCTAATCTGGTCAAACATGAACGGTACCAGGGCGTAACACTAACAGAATCAGGTAAGAAAATTGCTTTAGAAGTTATTCGGCATCATCGATTATTGGAACTATATTTAGCCGAAGCATTAGGTATGTCTTGGGATAAAGTTCACGACGAAGCGGAAAAGTGGGAACATATTTTATCGGAAGAACTAGAGGATCGAATTGACGAAATCTTAGGTTATCCCACCTCAGATCCACATGGAGCCCCCATACCGAACCGAGACGGCATCATGGACGACAGGCATGTACACCTCTTATCTGAGCTGTTAGCTGGCGATCAGGCTATTATCACTGAAGTGTCTGATGACGACGCAGAAATGCTTCGGTATTTAGGTAAATTGCAACTTTATCCTAAGACTGAAATAGAAGTCGTTTCTATCGCTCCATTTGATGATTTACTTACTATTCGTCGGAAAACATCTGACAATAACGAGACGAACAACGATGACGAAGATTTTATTATTGGTCAGAGTGTAGCAAATTGTATTTTTGTCACCTTGATGACTACAAAGGGCCATTTACCTTTATCTCAACCAGCTAAGGAGAAAAACTAAAATGGATAAACGTCTGCCTGTTCGGCTGTACCTAGATATTATTTGTATCCTTATTTTTCTGGTTGGTTTTTGGGGATGTTCTAGCCAAGAATCAACTGAAACCTCAGGCAAATATAACAATCAGGAATTATTGCCCACGATCGAAGGGCGACCATTACAAGTGGTCGCGACTATTGGCATGATTGCAGACGTAGCCCAAAAAATTGGAGGTGGTAAAGTTGTAGTTACTAGCCTGATGGGTTCGGGCGTTGATCCACACCTCTATAAAGCCAGTGCAGGAGATGTCGAGAGATTATCGGAAGCCGACTTAATTCTATATAATGGCTTGCATTTGGAAGCTGGTATGAGTGGAGTTCTGGAGCGTTTGGCCGATCAATATTCGTATCGAGTTTTCTGTGTAACTGACCAAGTGGACCGATCCAAATTAATGGCTCCACCAGAATTTGAAGGAGCTTATGACCCACATATTTGGTTTGATGTTGTCTTGTGGACCGCTGTGGTAGAAACAATTCGTGATGTTTTTATTCAAAGATCCCCTTCATCTAAACGAGACTTTCAACAACAAGCTAAAGAATATGTGCTAGAACTGACTGACCTTCACAATTACGTACAAGAAGTAGCTAACAGAATTCCGGCCAATCATCGTGTTTTGGTAACCGCACATGATGCTTTTGGTTACTTTGGTCGAGCCTACGGTTTTGAGGTTCGTGGACTTCAGGGAATTAGCACAGCGACTGAAGCTGGTACGGCCGATGTCCGCAATCTAGCTAAATTCATTTCAGACGAACGGATTCCAGCCATCTTTGTGGAGTCCTCTATTCCCAAACAGAGTATTGAAGCTGTACAAGCGGCTGTTAGAGCACGTGGCTTATCTGTAAAAATGGGTCGCGAGCAATTTTCGGATGCAATGGGCGACCCAACTACTGACGAAGGTACTTATACCGGTATGATTCGACATAACATCGACTCTATCGCCGACGGTTTAGCTGGAGATAGCTAATGGCAAAATTAGTCGATTCACCAGCCATTGAGATCACCAACATGACGGTAGCTTATCACGAAAAGCCTGTTTTATGGGACATTAACCTAATAGTTCCACCCGGTGTTTTAATGGCTATTGTTGGCCCAAATGGCGCAGGTAAAACGACATTAATTAAGGCTGTTTTGGGGTTACTTCCTTCTGCTTCTGGTAAAACTTTGATTCAAGGTAAACCTTACCGTCAACAACGACACTTAGTTAGCTATGTGCCACAACGAGGTAGTGTCGATTGGGATTTTCCCACCACGGTTGAGGATGTGGTAATGATGGGGCGTTACGGCAATTTAGGTTGGTTTCGTCGACCCGGGAGAGAAGAAAAACGGCTGGCTAACCAAGCTATGGAGAAGGTTAGTATTTTGGAGTTGAAAGATCGCCAAATCAGCCAGTTGTCTGGCGGACAACAGCAACGAGTTTTTCTAGCTCGTGCATTGATTCAAGACGCACAAATATATTTGATGGATGAACCATTTCAGGGTGTTGATGCTACGACTGAACAAGCGATTGTAACGTTGCTTCAAGCTCTGCAAAAAGAAGGTAAAACAATGGTAGTTGTTCATCATGATCTGCAAACAGTAACTGACTATTTCGATTGGGTAACACTCCTGAATATACGTCGCATTGACAGCGGGCCAGTAGAAACAGCCTTCAACGAAAATAATCTAAGGCAAACTTACGGCGACCGGATCGGAATTTTGAAAAAATTAGAATCCTCTGTCAATTTTCCTGTAGTTAGTAAAATCGCTTCTTCACTGAACCAATAGGGTGGATATTCTACACGATCTTATTTTCGACTACACGCTTCGTACAGTGGCTATTGGTACCGCAATTTTGGGCATCGTTAGTGGTGCTTTAGGTAGCTATGCTGTCTTGCGAAAGCAGAGCCTTATCGGTGATGCCATATCTCATGCTACTTTGCCCGGTATCTGTTTGGCTTTTCTAATTACAAACAACAAAGCTCCTTTCGTTCTGATGGTGGGAGCAGCTATTATTGGTTGGTTGGCTATATTACTGGTTACCACAATTGTCCGTCATACACGCATCAAAGAAGATGCCGCTTTGGGTATTATTCTAGCCGTTTTTTTTGGAGTTGGTGTTTTTATGCTAACTTTGATTCAAAAATTACCTAATTCCAGCCAAAGTGGGTTGGATAAATTTTTGTTCGGTCAAGCTGCAGCTCTACTTCAACGCGATATTCAAACCATGGCTATCGTTGGTAGTTTGGCAATTGGGCTAATGCTTCTTTTTTGGAAAGAATTCAAGTTGCTTAGTTTTGATCCCGCCTTTGCTAGAAGTATCGGTTTACCGATTAAATTGTTGGATATTCTATTGATGACGCTAATTGTGTTGGCGATTGTGATTGGTCTACAAGCCGTCGGTGTAGTATTGATGAGTGCGATGGTCGTTGCCCCCGCATCAGCAGCTCGACAGTGGACAAACAAATTGTCGATAATGGTAGGATTAGCCGCTTTTTTTGGGGCAGTTGCAGGAATAACCGGTGCCGTTATCAGCAGTACAACCGCCAAAATCCCAACAGGACCGATGATTGTAGTTTGTGTCAGCTTGATCGTTATTTTTTCTCTGTTCTTTGCCCCAAAACGTGGGCTAATTTGGCAATTTTGTAAAGGTCGAGCTCAATTCTCTGCGCGCCTCATGGATCTAGAGTAGACGATTGTGAGTTACAACTTGTGACACCTCAAATTGAAGTTTTACTCGTTGCTTTGGTGGTATCACTAGCTTGTGCTTTGCCTGGCAACTTTTTGGTTTTGCGCCAGATGTCTTTGATGAGTGACGCTATTAGCCATTCAGTTTTATTGGGAATTGTAATAGGTTTTTTTATTACAGGCCAAATCGATTCGCCAGCTTTACTCATTTTGGCCGCAGCTACGGGTGTTTTAACGGTCAGCTTAGTCGAACTTCTACACCAAACACGGTTGGTTAAAGAAGATGCTGCTATTGGCATCGTATTTCCAGCTCTTTTTAGTCTAGGTGTTATTTTAGTCACCCGATATGCTGGGAGCGTTCACATTGACCAAGATGTAGTTTTACTGGGTGAGATTGCCCTTTCTCCTTTTGACCGGATTACATTTTGGGGGTGGAATTTGCCACGTGCCTTGGTTACTATGAGCGTTATTTTAGGGGTAACAATCCTTTGCTTATTTCTTTTCTATAAGGAATTAAAAATCTCGACTTTCGATGTTGGTTTGGCCACATCTCTTGGTTTCTCACCAGCACTGATAAACTACGGATTAATGTCATTGGTATCAGTAACCTGCGTCGGAGCTTTCGACGCAGTTGGAGCAGTTTTGGTAGTAGCTCTGATGATTGTGCCACCAGCAACTTCTTATCTGCTAACCGATCGTTTGTCGGTCATGCTCTTTCTGAGCAGCTTGATTGGCGCAATCAGTGCTATTTTAGGCTATGGTGTGGCGATAAAATTTGACGCTTCAATTGCTGGTTCTATGGCCGGTATGACCGGTATTTGTTTTTTGTTGGCATTCCTCTTTGCCCCACAACGTGGAATGATGGCTGTTCTTTTTCGTCGGTTGAAACAGAAATGGGTTTTTGCCCAAAACATGTTACTAATCCATTTAGCCAACTCTAAAATCTCAAGCAATCGCACGGAAAACGATCAATATCCTATTGCTTGTCATTTGGACCAAATACATCACCGTTTGCATTGGAATGAACCATTCACACAGAGTGTGGTTAATTATGCCCAAAAACATGGTTCTGTTGAAATACGTGATCGAGTACTTTACTTAACCAACGTCGGTCAGGATATTGCCAATCAGGCTTTAGTCGAATTAACTTAAACGTGAACCAAATAAGAAAAAAGTATTATGTAACCTAAATCGGCTAAAGGCGTTTTGGTTTTTGAAGTAGAAGGACCGCCTGATGATTCAACTGTTGCAAAATACACTCGATTGGTTCAATGAAAAATTGCAAAGGTGTTTGGCTAGTCGTGTTCGCATCATCATGGATCGTGATAATGACCAACCCTACTTGATCCAGCATTACTTGTTTTTAAAAGACCGTGGTAAGTTTCCTTTCAATATTGTATTACATAAAATTCTTAAATCTGACCAAGATGACTTACACGATCACCCTTGGCCTTGGATTTCTGTTATTCTTAAAGGGGGATACTGGGAACATACAGCCCGAAAAAGTCAGCCCAATTGGCGTGGTTTCGGTAGTATCAGTTTTCGTTCTAGCCAGTCCCTGCATCGAATTCGACTCAGGATTGACAATGAAGGCAATGAAATTCCATGTTGGACTCTTTTTATTATGGGAGCCAAAGGTCGAGTCTGGGGTTTTGTAAAAGATGGACATTGGATTGAAAACGAAACTTATTTGACTAATCGCCGAAAAAGACAAACTATCCAATAAATTTCAGCAGTTGATTAAAGTTGAGGCTAAAAACCCTCTGATTTGATGGGTATATTGGGTCTTAGCTGATGCAAACGAGCATACTGACCTTTTTTTTGCAGCAGGTCATGATGTTGACCTCGTTCAGTAATTCTTCCGTTATCAACAACTAAAATCTGATCTGCACTGATAATCGTTGATAGACGGTGAGCGATGACAAACGTTGTCCGTTTGCTCATCAATTTTGTCAATGCCTGCTGAATTAAATTTTCGGCCTCATTATCCAGAGAAGAAGTGGCCTCATCAAGTAGTAGTATTCGTGGGTTTTTCAGCACAGCACGGGCGATCGCTAGCCGTTGTCTTTCACCACCAGACAGATTTTGTCCATTTTCGCCAATTTGGCTCTGATAACCGTGTGGTAAATTTTGAATAAAACCATCGGCATTAGCAACAATACAAGCCGATATAACCTCCTGTTCGGTTGCTGTCGACTTTCCATAACTCACATTTTCCAGAACAGTTCCATCAAACAAGATTGGGTTTTGTGTCACAATAGCAATTTCTTGTCTCAAGCTGTCTAACTGTAAATTGCTGATATTCTGCCCATTAATCAGTATCCGACCCTGAATTGGATCGTAAAAACGCGGAATTAGGTTGAGGAGACTAGTTTTGCCACCACCACTTATACCGACCAAAGCTACTGTCTGGCCAGCTTCGGCTTTTAAGTTAATGTTGTGCAAAACTATCTTATTCGGCTTGTAGCTAAACGAAACATTATCAAAAACAACCTCTCCTGATTTAACCCTCTTGGTTTGAGATGACTTAAAAGATAGCTGGCCACCATACTCAAGTGGAAAATCGAGAACATGAAAAATCCGTTCAGCAGAAGCTAGACTTTGTTGAAAAACGGTATTGAATTGGCCAATTGTACGTAATGGTTTGAACATCAAGCTGATCATAGTGATATAACCAATAAACCAACCCGTTGACAGACGACCTTCTATTACCTGCCAGCAGCCAAGTCCAAATACCGTAGAAATGCCAATAACGCTAATTACCTCAATTAGTGGAGACATCATAGCCGAAAGGCGAATTCGTTTCATCGCCGGACGATATTGATCTGTCGTTGTGTCAGCAAAACGTTTGATCTCTTTGGCGTCAGTGTTAAAGCATTTGATAATGGCCAAGTTGTTTAATGTTTCCTTAACCTGTGAAGATAAGTCGGCCGTTCTCTCTTGAACCTCACGAGAGGTGTGGCGAATACGTTGGCCAAAGCGGTTAATCAGATAACCTAGAGGGGGTAATACTAGGAGGGCCAAAATGGTCAATCGGAAACTTCGCACCAGCATTACTGTAATAAACACTGGCACATAAATTGACGCTCGTACTACACCAGCCGTCGAACTCACCGCCATCTGCAAAGAACGAACGTCATCGGTTAGTCTAGAAAGTAAATCACCAGAGTGGTATTCAGACAAAGTACCAAGGGGTGCCAAAACCATTTTCTGATACAATTCATTTCGGAAACGAATAATTAGTTTTAAGCCAACGCAACGCATCAAAAAATCGCTAAGATAAGCAAAAAACCCTTTCAATAATACCAGTCCGAAAAGCCATATTAGGATCGTACCGACCAAACGAAGTGCATGATTTTTGTTAACTAGTTTGAAGGTGAAACCATCAAACCAAGTAAAAAGAGGCTTGGATGATTCCTCTGTTCCAGCCAAAACCGTATCTTTCAACTGAAAGTAGTGGACCGTAAGAGAATGCTGATCAAAATCATGAATCTCGATAAGTTTGAGTGCGTCAATAGTATCAGCTAAGATATGGACGTAACCCAGCTCACCAATGGCAATCATCAGGGCACAAAAACTAGCCGAGAAAATCAGCAGTCTATAAGATTTGAGATAACCAAGAAAGCGGTGGGCCGGACCTTTTTTGAAGTCCACACTAAAGTTAGACACAGTAGAATTGCGCAGTTAGTTGCCGATTTATCATTGGCCGGCTGAATCTAAGGGGCAGAAGTCGGCAGGTATGCTTCGTAACGAAATGAGGTAGCCGGTAGTAGATTTGACTGAGCTTGATCCAGCCAGCCTTGAATATCTAGCAATTGTTTCAGTAATGACGGTTTTTGTTTAATTTGGATAATTTTGGGCTGACCACTAATATGCCCCAGTTGACCTGCGACTGAAATTGCATCAGGTAAATTCCCCAAGTAGTCAACCAACTTGTACTCTAACGCCTGTTGCCCCGAAAAGATACGTCCATCAGCCAATATTTCAATTTCTTCTCGGCTAATCTGTTCTTGTCGACTTTGGAAAATAGCTTCAACAAACTGCGAGCGAACATCGTCAATGGTCGTTTGCAAAAGTGCTCGTTCTTCAATTGACATTTCACGTTGTGGGTTACCGATATCCTTGTGTTTACCACTTTTAACTACTAGATATTCAACACCAATTTTTTGATATAAGTCTTTTAGTTTAACAAACTGCATAACGGCTCCAATACTACCCGTCAGTGTACCGGGATTGGCATAAATCTGCTCAGCTGCACAAGCCAAATAATATCCACCAGAGGCCGCGGCATTACCCATCGAAGCTACGATAGGTTTGTTAAGTTTTTTTAGTTCACCAAAAATTTCTTGTACTGGGGCCACACCTCCCCCTGGCGAGTCAATCCGCAAAACCAAAGCTTTGACACTTGTGTTATCTCGGTGTTGGTGTATTTGAGAAATGATTTCTTCAGAATCGGTAATGGCTCCTTTAATCGCCACAATTGCCACTTTATCGCCCAACCTTTTCCCACCCTGGACAAAAAAACGACCAAAAATGACCAAACAAGCGACTACTAAAGCAATAATAAACAAAGTAAGTTTAACCGAACGACTCATTGAATAATTCCTGTTGATGTTTACAGTTGAGACTTAACATACTTGCTAAACTCATGACCAAATTCTGGGTCCTTCAATGAAAAACGAAAAAAAGCTTCAAAATAGCTTTTGTAGTTGCCGATATCATATCGTTTTTCATCTGAATCCAAGCAAATGCCGAACCCACGATGGCCCTGGGCCAACATTAGTCTAATTGAGTCTGTAATTTGAATTTCATTATTTCGACCGGGCTTGGTTTTTTTTATAAATTCGAAAATTTTAGGGGAAAAAACGTAGCGAGCAGCGATCGCCAAATTACTGGGTGCTTGCTCTATAGCTGGTTTTTCTATTAAATCATCAATTTCAAAAACTGTACCGATTCTTCCTCTCGGTTTAGCAATACCATATTTAACTACAGCTTCAGGATCAACCTCCTCAAATAGAATACTGACATTAGCCTCTTCGGTTTGGTAAGTGTTAATCAGTTTTTTCAACATTCCACCAGACGAGCTAGACTCAATAATCGAATCGCCCAAACAAACCACAAACGGTTCGTTGTTAACGAACGCCTCGGCTTTTCCAATTGCATCGGCTAAGCCTTTAGGATTACTTTGGCGAACATAAAAAAACTCAATATCTTCTCCTATGCTCTCGACATCTTGTGTTGATTTTCCTGTTTGGGACAAAAAACTCAACAAGTGTGGATCATAATCAAAATGGTCTTCAATCGCTCGTTTTTGCTGATTAGTAATAATTAAAACTTGATTGATACCGGCAGCTCGGACTTCTTCAACTACATACTGAATTACTGGTTTTCGTCCAACAGGCAACATCTCTTTGGGCTGGGACTTAGTTGCCGGCAAGAGCCGAGTACCAATCCCAGCGGCAGGAATAACGGCTTTTTTAGGTGAAAATTGCATGATACCTTTAACCTTTTTCATTAATTACTGATTGATTGGTTGGTCGAGCTAAAAGACCAAAAACCGTTTTAAATAGCCACCACATATCGGTAGCAATCGTTCTCTTCTGGATATATTTCAGGTCGATAGCAATTTTTTTCGGCATAATTTGGCTCAGATAGAATTTTTCTGGATCGATTTGTCCCTTTAACATTTGTTCTTCGTAGCGATGAGCAAACTGTGCCGGACCAGTTATACCTGGCCGGACTGACAACACCTGTTTTTGCTGGTCAGTGTAGTGGAACACATAGTCAGGTGCTTCTGGTCGAGGGCCAACTATACTCATCTGTCCTTTGAGAACATTGACAAGTTGCGGAACCTCATCCAATTTCCAACGTCTCAGAAAACGACCAATTGGTGTAATGCGCTGATCTTCATAAGCTGTTAGCGCAATGCCGATAGAATCTGCATTGATTATCATTGACCGGAACTTGTACATATCGAAAACGGTTTCGTTTCGGCCAACACGCCTAGCTTTGTAAAAAATGGGACCAGGCGACAACAACTTGTTGAAGATCGCACAGAGAACAAATAGAGGGGCCAGTAAAATCAGAACACCAACGGCAACTAGCAGATCAAAAATGCGTCTCAGTACGCGATCGAGTATTCGTGGCATCTACACTTTCACTGGTGCGATTAGTAAGATGAATAACATCTGCACCTACAGGCATCACTGTACCTGATGCATCAAAGACTTTTGTGTTAATAAACCCTCTGTTGGGTTGGTAGGTTGGTACTATCTGTTGGAGTTTCTGAATAATTTTTTCATTATCTAGCTGATCAGCTAGTTGGCGTAATTCCGTGACTTGTGCCAATAATTTATGTTGGTCGATGGTTTCGGGTTGTGCGACAAAAATACGTTGATGCTTTGTTGCTGTGACTCCTTCCTCTGCTGTTAGAAGTTCCTCGTATAATTTTTCGCCTGGTGCTAAACCAGTGAACTCGATTTTAATATCTCGATCCACTTCTAAACCAGAAAGGCGGATTAAGTCGTAAACTAGATCCAAAATTTTGATAGGTTCTCCCATATCTAGAATAAAAACCTCACCTCCATTTCCCATGGCACCAGCTTGAATTAACAATTGTACCGATTCAGGAATGGTCATGAAATAGCGAGTTACTTCTCGATGCGTAACTGTCACGGGGCCACCTTTGGCGATTTGCTGACGAAAACGTGGTAGGGCACTACCTCGACTATCAAATACATTACCAAAACGAACCGCCACAAACTTAGTGCTGCTTCCCTGAGCTTTAGCCTGAATCAACTTTTCGGTTACCCGTTTAGAGGCTCCCATAACACTGGTCGGATTGACAGCCTTATCCGAGGAGACTAAGATAAAAGATTCAACTTTGTGGTGAATAGCAGCATCCACCAAATTTTTGGTACCTACAATATTGTTTTTGACGGCCTCATCTGGGTGTAGTTCCATAAAAATAACATGCTTATGGGCCGCTGCGTGAAATATGATTTGTGGCTTGTACTTTTCAATTATGCGAAAAACCTTAGAATGATCACGAATATCACCAATAACCGTCTGACAATTTATGACATAATCGATTCCGCTCAAACTGGTCAACTCGTTTTGGATATGATAAAGGCTATTTTCACCACGACCAAAAAGTAGAAGTTGTTCGGGTTGAAATTCAGCAATTTGTCGGCACAATTCGGAACCAATAGAACCTCCAGCACCAGTGACCATCACTCGCTTACCAGACAAATACTGTGAAACCTCAGCCAACAGATCGATTTCAACCGTAGGTCGATTTAATAAATCTTCGACTTGTACTTCACGAATCTGGTTGATACTGATGTGGTCAGCCAAAATGGCATCGATGCTGGGTACTACCTTGAAATTACAATTTTTGTTCTGACAAAAGCGTATGATTTCCCGCACGCGACTTTGTTGATCCGAGGACATGGCAATTACGACTTCGTCTATCCGAAACTTCCGAACAATGTAGGTGAGCTCTTCCGTTGTACCTAGGATTTCTAGGCCGTGTATCCGTTGACCTACCTTTTGGGCATCATCATCGATAAATCCAACAGTCAGATAGCCGTTAGTTGTTTCTTTTCTCAATTGACGTAGAACGCCGACGCCGACCTCACCGACACCGATTATCAACAACCGCGTGTGTGGTCGGTATATTTTTTGTTGTACCCATTCGTTTCGTATGCGAAATGCAAACTTAATGCCACTGAATAGAATGAAGCACAAGGCACCACTCACAATAGCAATCATGAACGCTGCAGATGGTAAACCAAGTTTCCACCACATTATTAGACCAACACTAACCGCCCCCAAAATACAACTACACCCCAGCCAAATAACCTCGCGAATACTGGCATAAGACCATGCCGTATTGTACAGCTTAAAGGCTATCAAGATAGCAACATAGACCATACCCATTAAAACTGAGGTTGACAGAATACTTGGGAAAGAGGTTGAAAAATTAATGCCAGGGTTGAAACCAATATCTGACTTAGCTAAGTCCCTTATGGATAGACTAATCAAAATTGCTGTTCCAACAGAAAAGGTGGCAAGAAACAGATCAACTCCAACCGACACAAAACGTTCTTTTCGTTTCATCCGGTATTTACCCCCAAGAGATAGGAACCGCCCGTTGGTAGACGTGTTCCAATTGTTGGCCTAAAATTCGCCAATCATATTTTTGACGGACGAGCTTTTGACCTGCCAATCCCATTTCTTGTCGCTTTTGAGGATTTTGAATCAATTGGATGGTTTTTTCTGCGAAATCTTCTGGAGTTTCAGCAACGCTAAGGTGCTCTCCCCAAACCCCCTCTAGTCCACTAGCCCCCAAGGGAGTTGTTACAATTGGCAATCCCATTGCCATTGCTTCCAAATGTTTGACTTGCAATCCAGAACCAGAGCGCATGGGGGAAACAAATACAGAGGCTTGGTCAAAATAAGGGCGGGTGTCTGGAACGGATCCGGTTACTGTTACATCAACGCCGGCGAGTTTCCGAACAGACTTTTTAGGATTAGTCCCAACGATTGAGAGGTGGACTGCAGGTATTTTTTTTTGAATTAACGGTAAAATCTGATGATAAAAGTAGCAGATGGCATCAACATTTGGGAAGTAGCTCATTGTTCCAGTAAACAGTAGATGAGGAACAGTCTCATTTTGAACAGGTTCGGATTGGGTGAAATAATCAAGGTCGATGCCCACAGGAATAACGGCTAGTTTTAAATTGGAGTTTTCTGCCATTAAGTAGTCAAAATCAGGTTGGGCAACGACCGTACCATAATCGAATGACTGCATCATTTCGACCTCATACTTCTTGACGCGGTTTGCTTCCCATTTTAATAGCGGTAAATGGATACCTTTGTCTAATTGGGATCGGCGCTTCAAGTTCAAGGCCAAAGAGTCACATAAATCTAGCACCTTGGATCTGTCCTTATAAGCACTAACATATTGTCCCATTCGAAAGAGATGAGCGTGGATTAGGTCAAAGTGGTCTTTATTCAGAAGCTCATCAACTTTTCGTTGCATTTCCAGCGATCTCCAGTAGTGTACCTGAAATGGGTCTTTGGAAAAGGAACCCAAAGCTGAGCTAAAAAGTGCCTTTTTACGATTAAAAAATACATACTCGACCTGATCGCATATCTGATTCAACGGTTGGGCAATCTCGACATCATCAGTTGATTCAACAAATGAAACTAAGGTAACCCGATGTTTTTTAGCCAAATGCTTAATGAAATAATAATTCCGAATCCTGTCCCCTCGATTAGGCGGATATGGACACCTCAAACTTAGGAACAGGATATTCATATCAGATAACAATCAGCGACCATTTCTAGCCATACGCTCTCAAAAAACCTTAGAATAAACCGAATTCATTCAACGTTGGAGAATTGAAAATCATTGGGAACGAGAATGCCTTGTTCCGGAATCATGTTGGGAATATTATCCTTTATCCGATAAATTGTTTTCTCATCAGTTGTAACTAATCCTTCTTCCAAGGGTTGGTTCACAATTTCACCGTCAACGCGCCTAAATTCAGTTGATGCTGTCGGTGAATCGATGATGTGGTAGTTGATTTGTTCTAATTCAGTCTTAGTCAGTACGCGGACCGTTTTTTTTGTCAGTGGACAACACAAAATTTGCAAAAGTCTATCTTTGATCGGCATACGAACTAACCGTGGCACCTTTTATATTTTTTACCACTGCCACATGGACACGGATCATTGCGACCTACTTTCGGCATTCGCTGTTGTTCTGGACCAGTTCCTATTTGTGGCAAACGACCAACGCCCGCTACGCCGGATCGTCTCGGTTTTTGTTTGGGTGTAGGTTGGGCACTGATACGAGCTTTGAACACGTACTCGCAGACATCGTCTTTAATCCGCTCCTGCATAATGTCAAAGACATCGAAAGCCTCATTTTTGAAAACCACAATCGGGTCTTTTCCACCATATCCTCGCAAGTATATGCCTTCTTTTAGATAGTCAATATTATAAAGATGGTCTTTCCAGTAACTGTCGATCCGGTCTAGGGTGATAAGGCGTTCTAACTCACGAGTAACTTCGGTCGTCATTTCTGATTCTTTGTTTTGGTAGACATCATCCAGAATAGATACTATCTTCTGATGTAACTGATCCATCTGTTGTAAGTCAATCCGCTCTAGCTGTTCGTCCGATAAGGCAAAAGTGCGTTGCAACCAACTCTTAAATCCATCTGGGCTTGGTTCTTTGGCTTCGGGCCCTTTTGAGGGTGTTAAGTAGTCATCGATCTGAGCCGCCAATAAATTGTCTAGCCAGGCCCAAATTTGGGCTTTTAAGTTTTCGCCCGACAAAATTTGGTTTCTTAGTCCATAAATTGTTTCACGTTGGGTATCCATAACATCATCGAATTTGAGTACATTTTTTCGGAACTCGAAATTTCGGTCTTCAACCCGTTTTTGTGCCCTACCGATTGCTTTGGTAATCCATGGATGTTCAATCGGTACGATTTCATCTTGGTTCAGCTTTTCCATCATACCTTGCATTCGATCGTGACCAAATTTACGCATTAGGTCATCTTCTAATGATAAGTAAAATCGGGACGAGCCTGGATCACCCTGCCGGCCTGAACGACCTCGTAACTGGTTATCAATTCGTCGTGATTCGTGCCGTTCGGTGCCGATGATATGAAGGCCACCAGAGGCTAAGACATCTTCTTTGTTGGTATCACATTGTCGAATAGCTTCTTCATCAGCTAAGTGCCATTCATCCGAATCCAATTGCACGTCAGTTTTATTCTCTCGACGCAAGATATCTTGCCGGAAGAGATCAGGATTACCTCCAAGTAAAATGTCAACTCCACGTCCAGCCATGTTAGTGGCAATAGTAACTGCTCCCGGCACACCGGCTTGAGCGATGATTTCTGCCTCACGAGTGTGTTCTTTAGCATTAAGGACTTGGTGAGGGATTTTAACTTTGCGGCTTTTGAGCATTGCGCTCAATTTTTCTGAGTTTTCTACCGTAACAGTACCTACCAGAACCGGACGCCCTTTTTCCTTTTTGTCGATGATATCACTAATGACTGCCTGATATTTATGGTCTTCTGAAAGATAAATTTGATCAGCCAAGTCCTCACGGATTACTGGCTTGTTGGTCGGAACAATAACAACGTCTAAATTGTATATTTGGGCAAATTCGGTTGCTTCAGTAGCCGCAGTACCTGTCATGCCAGCTAGCTTTTTATATTTTCGGAAATAGTACTGATAAGATATGGTTGCTCCGGTCTGAGTTTCTTCAACAATTTTGACCTTCTCTTTGGCTTCAAGCGCCTGGTGTAATCCCTCGCTATAACGTTGCCCCGGTTTCAATCGTCCGGTAAAAGAGTCAATAATAACGACTTCACCATCCTTGATCACATAATCAACGTCTCGCTTATAAAGTGTTTCTGCAACCAAGGCTTGATTAACGTGGTGTACCAAGTCCATGTTATCTGTATTGTACATGTTATCCAAACCCAATTGTTGTTGAACAGCATCGATTCCTGGATCAGTCAAAGCCACATGCCCTCTTTGTGTTCCCTTTTCATCAACTTCGTAATCCAAGCCCAGTTTGAGGCGTTGGATTACTTGCCTCACTTTTTTGTAAAGCTGGACCGGTTCTCCTGAAGGTTCAGCGATAATCAGTGGCGTCCGAGCCTCATCGACCAAGATACTATCTACTTCATCCAAGATAGCAAAGTTATGCGGTCTTTGTACTTTTTCTTCCTCGTGTTGAGCTTTATTGTCCCACAAGTAATCAAAACCGAATTCGCTGTGTACACCGTAAGTAATATCGGATTGATAACCTGGTTTCTTCTCCGATCTCGGCAAATCGTGCAAAGTAAGCCCAACTGTTAAGCCATGAAAGCGATAAATCTGGCCCAGCCATTCGGCGTCCCGTCGGGCCAAATAATCGTTGACAGTAGCAACATGAACGCCATCGCCTGATAGAGCATTAAGATAAATGGGCAGTGTGGAGGTAAGTGTTTTCCCTTCACCTGTTTTCATTTCAGCAATTGTACCTCGGTGCAAGGCTACTCCGCCGACCAATTGTACGTCATAGTGTCGCTGACCTAAGGTTCGCTGGGCAGTCTCTCTAACCACCGCAAATGTTTCTGGCAAAATGTCGTCCAGAGTGGCACCATTGGCCAGTTGCTGACGAAATTCTGGCGTCTTAGCCTTTAATTGCTCGTCCGTCAACTGTTTGGTTTGCGCTTCCAGCCGGTTAATTTCATCTACTAAAGGTACAAACTGCTTGGCATCCCGGTCTTCTTTTTTGCCAAAAACTTTAGTCAGTAATTTCTGTAGCATTTTTCGACTTATTCTTCTTCGCTCTCGGTTGATGACACATTTGTGGGCGGTTGATCTTGACCATCATTTGTCGCTACTTCTTGTTCTTCGTCTTGATCAGTGCTGCTTGTGGTTTCGTCTGACAGATCAAAATTCCCTGTCTCTATTGGTTCTTTTTCTTCTGTTTCTAGTATGTTTTCATCATGGATTTGGTAGCGCAAAACCGTATAAATGATCGTATTTCCCACCGAAGCGATCGAAAATAGGTAAGAAATGATGAAGCCAAAAATAGCCATGACTGTTGCCCCCATCAATACGCCAGCAATTCGCAAAGGGATTGATTCTACATCGCTGGTTTCAAAGATATACTCCCAGTTTGCGCCCAGACCTAAATCGGCGATTATGCTAATCAAGCCGCCGGTTATTATATCTGCTTGCCCCATAATCTGAGCCATATATTGAGGGTGCAAAAGACGGATAGGAAGCCAAATGACGGTTGATCCCACCAGACAAAAAATAGCCCAAATCGGAACACTGACGGCTTTGACTATGAACAATAAGTCACTGTAAAAAAACAGGTGCCAAGGGCGGTTCCAAATCATGGAGTATAACTGGTAAATGGTCTCAAAACTATCTGAATCCGCTACAGCCACTACGGAAGGGGCAAAGAAAAGACTAACGAAAAAAGCCAAGATTTGGTAAATGGCCAAAAGTCCAAGAACAAAAGCTATCGGTAGGAGAAAAGAGGAAAACATAACGATGTATTGACCAACAAAAGGAATTCGGCCCAGTAGCCCCATGGCAAACGGTCCCAACACCATTAGCAGGAAAATTAACATTATACCAATCATAGTGCCAAAAACCGCAGACCAACGGCCTTTGATGAAAGATTTGGCTTCATTAGCACCATAGAAAGGGTTATTTTTCAGTTGTTCGATGGTGATTTTAGATACCATAGTGCTGGTGACAAAGAAACAGACAAACAGTACCAGCATACTAAGGCTAACAGCGCCTTGAGTTAGGCCCGGCAATTCCGCCATTGTCAAAGGCGAAACAGGCCTCAAGCCGTACTTAGACCAAAAAACGCCGATTTGGCTTGTGTCAATTGCGATTAGGCTAAGATAGACCATAAATTCGTGTATCAAATAGGCTATTAGCAGACCCATAAAATGGGTCGACATCTTTTTAAGGCTAAAAGCATATCGTGCTGACCGGAAAACATCGGAAAACTTAAACCGTAAGGGTTCCATTTTCGCCTCCTAATCTCAAATCCATACACAAGGACAGAATTAACCACAAAACGTGCCGATATGATACATCAATCGACCAGTACAGTCAATAATCACTTTGGGCACGATTGACACCTTTTTAACCAATATGCTATTCTTCCAAAGTATTCGTTGGGGCGAAGGAATAAGAGTATGTTGGGAGCACATGTTTCGGTTGCTGGTGGCTTGCATAAGGCATTTGATAACGGGCATAGTTTAAACTGTGATACGATCCAAATCTTTGTCAAAAACCCTAACCGATGGGCTGGCCAATCAGCCAACTCAGATCAGGTTGAACGATTCCGAAATGCCCATCAACAAAGCAACATCCAGCAGGTTGTTGTTCATGACATTCATTTGACCAACCTAGCTTCACCCAAATCAGAAACGTTGGATAAGTCTCTTCAGGCTTTTGCTTTCCAACTCGATCTAGTTGAACAGTTAGGGTTGAACTACTTTGTTACCCATTTGGGTTCTCACTTGGGGGCAGGCGAGCCGGAAGGGTTAAGGATTTTGAGCCAAAGTCTCAACCAAACGCTGGACCAGAGTCAATCGGTTACTATTTTGCTAGAAACCACCGCTGGTCAAGGTCGCAATCTTGGTTATTGCTTTGAACACCTGCAACAAATAATTGAGCAATCGAGCCAGCCTAATCGGCTGGGTGTATGTTTCGATACTTGTCACGTGTTTGCTGCTGGTTATGATCTTCGTACTGAAGATGACTATTACCAGACATTTAGTGTGTTCGACCAAATTGTCGGACTGGATCGGATCAAAGCCTTTCACCTTAACGACGCTAAATCGGAATTTGGTAGTCGAGTAGATCGCCATGACCATATTGGCCAAGGCAATATTGGTCCGACTGCTTTTGAGTTACTGGTTAATGATCCTAGACTTCAAAATAGACCCATGATCATCGAAACACCAGAGATGGATAAGATGCACAGCCAGAATTTACAGATTCTGCGCCAGATGCAGCAAATAGAACTAACGAGCAAGGCGTAGAATGACCAGATTGGAAGTTAGATAGATGCTTGGTGCAGGCGAGATATTCTTACTGCTTCTTGTTTTTTTTGTTGTCATTTTGGTGGCTCGGTATCAGGCCAAACGTATCTGTCCTGACTGCGGGTTGGTTGTGCGTGGTGCAGTATCGGCCTGTCCGGATTGTAAGAGAGTTTTTAACAACCGTAGTGGCTCGATTCAGAAAGGTTAAGCATTCTTGATGCAAATCACGTTTTTAGGCACTGGAACTTCGACTGGTGTGCCCATGATTGGCTGTGAATGTCGAGTTTGCCGTTCTGAGGACCCCAAAAATAAGCGCACTCGCCCCTCCATCATGATCACCCAGAATCAGAAAAACATTCTGGTTGACACCACCCCTGAATTTCGCTTGCAAGCAATCGCTAATCAAATCAACCGTGTAGATGCTGTTTTGTTTACCCATTCGCACGCAGACCACATGCACGGTATCGACGATTTACGTATTTTTTCCAAAACACAATCTGACCCTATCCTCTGTTATGGAAATGAGCATACGCTCAATCGGTTGCGTCATGCCTTCGATTACATTTTTAACCCTGGCCATTACAAGGGTCTATTGCCCAACATAAAACTTGAATCCATCAACGGGCCATTCTCGTTATTTGGACAAACCATAATCCCAATCAGGGTTTTGCACGGCAAGACTGAAGTACTTGGGTTTCGTTTAGGTGATTTTGCTTACGTAACAGATTGTGGGCAAATCCCTGATGAATCAATGGCGTTACTAGCCGGGGTTGATATTCTGATCTTGGATGCGTTGCGGTGGGAGCCGGAACATCCGGCTCATTTGACCATCCCAGAGGCTATTGAAATTTCGCAACGATTAGAGGCTCGGCAAACCTATTTCACGCACATGATGCATTTGGTTGAACATCATGAAACCAATGCCAAGTTGCCGACTGGAATTCAGTTAGCCTACGACGGCTTAACCCTGGAAGCGAATTAATTGAACCCCTACCGACGATAAGGAGCGGAGTTGGAGCCAATGTTTGGTGGTCAAAAGGTTACGATTGAAGTTGGTGGTATGTCCTGTCAGCATTGTGTGCAGACTGTTACGGATGAGCTATTGGCTTTGGTTGGTGTAAAGAAAGTTAAGGTTGATCTAGGCCATGCCCAAGCTATAGTGAGATTTGATCCTAAGAAGGTGCAAATGTCACAGCTAGAGGGTGCGGTTAATCAAGCTGGTTTTCAGTTTGTAAGTCACAAATAGAAAGTCATAATAATTTTAAGTTGGAGGGTTGACAACATCTTCGGCTTGTTGTATTATACGGTGCCTCTGTAGATTGGCACTGGTGTACTTGTTGTGGGTGCCTGCCGGCAACTGGTATTTTGACTAGATAGTACAGGCAGCAGAGCGGTCTTATTCACACCAATTGGTGTTTGAGCTGGAATATATATAATACATTTACTGTTTGAATCCAAAGTTTAAAGTATGGAATTGAAAAACCGATTTTTTGAACCCTTAGAAACCTTTAGTTATATACTCAACTCACGGAGGAGTTGCATCTAATGTCCCGACCTAAAAATTTTAGTTTTGCAAGATTTCTCACATTAGTACTGTTGCTCGGTTTGGCTGTTGGTCCCTTGTTTGCTCAGACGGTTACGACAAATAAATTGTCAGTCGCTGCCGGGCAGGCCAGTGCTGATGCGATTACTATTACTGTTGGCGGTTTAACCGCCACTTCAGCTGTTGAAGTGATACCACCAACTGGGTGGTCTAACATGACTAATGCAACTGGAGCTGGTAATACGACCACTTCTACCGGCGGAATTACACTAACTTACGTTACTGGTACACCCAGTTATGTTACTTTCAACAACGGTACAACTACTTCAGTAACGATCAGTTATGCTAATGCTG
>CAYVHK010000064.1:0-21448 GCA_964451145.1 uncultured bacterium
TCGGCATGCATCCCATCATGATAAGATGCCATTCGCCACTGTCGATTACCAGAATTCATTTCATTTTCCTCTTAGCAATTAAAAGTTATTTTTTTGAACCAAGTAAAAAATTTAGACATTGGTTCGACCCATCCCAAGTCAGGCAGGCAAGACTGTCTCATCGGAATATAATATGGGCTGGTAAAGAACACGCCAGGGGGACAGAGGACGTTAGCGGATCTGTTATCTAAGGCTATTCTTTTTATAAAAATTAAAAGGACTCAAATAAAAAGTGATGCGTACCAAGGTACGCATCATGTAAGTTCAAGACTAATTCTTTACTTGAGTTTTAAGGTAACCCCAAGTTAGAGAGGCTTTACCGTTAGCCTTGACAGGAGCAGAAGGGCCATCAGGGCCATAAACAATTACACTATCGTACCTAGCTTTTGTTGACCAAGTGGCTAATCCGATGCGCCCTGCTCCATCTTGGGTGCCATCTTTGACTTTTGCCACCTCTTTCCCATCCAAAATCACCGTATAATCTTTGGGTGTATTGACAATTTTAATATCATGCCAAGTTTTATCTTTGATAATATCTTTACTATCTGCGCCACCTACTCCACCCCAAGATTCAACTTTAGATCGGGTATTCCCCCATCCGCCTAAGTTCCACCAATACTCCAATGAAGGCTTCTGTTTTTGCATACGTGGAGGGTGCTTTTTCAAGGCTTTACCCCGAGGCTGCATCAGACCACGACAACGAAACATAATCAAAAAGCCTTCGGCACCGCCAATTTTATTACCCTTGACTTCAAAGGTATAGTTATTCCACGCCTCTTCCCAAAAATCATCAGACACCAGACTCATGGAGTTGGCTTCCTGCCCTAGTTGGTGATATTCTTTGCCTTTGAATTCCCATTCACCGAAGAGCGGAGTCCATTTTTCAGCTGATTCCTTGGGATTATCGAAATTGTCTTCGAAATAAGTTTGTGTAGTAATATTACTACTTAATCCGAAAAATATTCCTAGAAACAGAAATACCGAAATAGTTTTCTTCATCTAATTTTTCTCCTATTTTTTAGATTGATGGTTATTTTATATAAATAACCATGAAAATCTGGCTAATACCCTAATGAAAATGTCACCCAATGTCAAGTTTTTCGTACACGCTCGACAGCCATTTAGTAGTATGCTAAAATTCAGCCTTTAAAAGTGAAAGGAAAGAATCATGCCCGACTATCTTAGAACTGAAGTTTTAGACCGACTCTACGGCTCCTTAGCCACCAAACAGCCTTTATTAGCTGTCGGGGCTGGTACTGGTATTACTGCGAAACTGGCTGAACAGGGTGGGGCTGACTTAATTGTAATTTACAATTCTGGTCGTTACCGAATGTCAGGTTTTGGCTCTTGTGCTGGCTTGCTGGCTTACGGCGACGCCAACGCCATCGTTATCGAGATGGGAGAACGAGAGGTCCTACCCGTTGTTCAGGAGGTGCCAGTTATTGCCGGTGTCAATGGCACTGATCCGACCCGTCGAATGAGTAACTTTCTACGACAAGTCAAAGCTCTTGGCTTCGACGGGATCAACAATTTCCCCACAGTCGGAGTGATAGACGGCAAGTTTCGTCGCACCTTAGAAGAAACAGGTATGGGCTTTTACAAAGAAGTAGAAATGATTCAGACTGCACACCAGATGGATTTATTCACTATGGTCTATGTTTTTAATCCGGACGAATCGGAGGCGATGGCCAAGGCTGGTGCCGATGTGGTGATCGCTCACATGAATACAACGGTAGGTGGAACTATCGGTGCCGATACGGCTTTTGGTTTAGAGGAAGCGGTGCCACTGGTACAGGAGATATGTGATGCGGCCACCAGCGTTAACTCGGAGGTTATCTGCATGTCACACGGTGGCCCTATCGCCACGGCCAAAGAGGCCCACTACATTACTGAAGAAACGGATTGTGTTGGCTTTGTCGGTGCATCCTCAATTGAGCGATTTGCCTGCGAAGCTAGTATGCCGGACATAACTCGTTCTTTCAAAGACCCAGATTATAAATTGCCAGCCTAAATCAGGCGGTTAAGACTGATGGAATATCACTTTCAACCAGTGTCATCTGATGCAGGGAATGATTGGGACCAATTAATCGGTCAGTGCGAAAACACCACTGCTTTTCAGACATGGACTTGGCGCGTTTCCCTATCCCAAGCCTTCAAGCAACTTCAACCTCACTACATTTGGATTACCGACTCAGAAGGTATTATGATCGGTGTTTGGCCAACTTTTATCTTTCGACCTGTTCCCACTGTTAAGATTCTATTTTCGTTACCTTGGAACCTCTTCGGTGGTTGTTTTTTAGCACCTGAATTTCAAGGTGATTATCATCAACTATACAGTGATTTAGACCAGCAATTAACAGTGATAGCAGTGGAAGAAAAAGTTTGCCAAACTAGTTTTATACTTGACTGGCATCAGTCGATATTGGGTGATTACTTATTGAAAGGTGGATTTCAATTAGATAAACGTCATTTCACTCACAGGTTAAAAATCGACTCAGATTATGACCGAATTTGGACAGCCTACAATAAACGAGTGAGAGGAGCTGTTCGGAAATCTCAGAAAAACGGAGTCGAAGTATACGACACCAATGATTCGAACCAACTGGATCGGTTTTATCAAATTTACCTGCAAACACAACGAAGGCTTGATAGCACACCAAAACCGTTGTCATTAATGACTCAATTATTTGATAGCAACTTGGCCAAACTTGCTGTTGCTAAGCAAGGAAGTGAGATCATTGCAGGTCTTCTGTATCTTTGCTTCAACAAAACCGTTACGCTATGGGCAGGTGCTTCAGACCCGCAATGGTGGCCGTTTCGACCCAACAATGCTCTATTTGATCATATTATTCGCTGGTCTTGTAATGCTGGCTACGAATGGGTCGATTTTGGGGCGTCCCCTCCAGACAATACGGGGCTTATTAAACATAAAGAAGAATATCGCGCAATTCCCTATCATTTTCATAGCTACACAAAAACCGATCTGCCATTACAGCTGAAATTATGGCAAACCTCAGAGCCAGCCCTGCGTAAGGTTTACGCTTTCCTCCAACAATTCGGAAATTAAGTTAGTAATAAAATTCAAAGAAAACTAGACAGGAAGTCAGATTAGATATGTCGAAGACAAATAAAAAAAAACGAAAAAAACTTGGTATTGGTATTATCGGTATGGGCTGGATGGGAATTGCTCATAGTCGTTCTTATCGTAATGTAGTAGAACGCTTCCCTGATCTAGGAGTACAGCCTAAATTAGTGGCTTGTGTAGATGAAGTAGGCAGCCGAAGCCAATCTGCACAAGACCGTTTTGGTTTTGTTTATTCGACCCAAGATTGGCAGAAAATCATTGATGACCCAGAAATCGACGCAATTACAGTTGCAACACCTAACAACACACATTTGAAAATTGTTAATTCAGCCATTCGTGCCGGGAAACATGTTTTTTGCGAAAAACCGGTCGGTCGAACGCCAACTGAAACTCAGAAGATGGCCGAATTGTCGGATCAAGCCGGAGTCATATCCGGAGTAGGATATAACTATCGTTGGGCTCCGATGGTTCAATATGCTCATCAACTGATTAGAGAAGGAAGATTAGGCGAACTAACTCACTACCGAGGCCGTTTCTTTTCCAGCTATGCTAGTAACCCCAATTCGGTTTTGTCTTGGCGTTTTCAGCAAGAATACGCCGGTAGTGGAACACTCGGTGATTTGATGTCGCACGTCATCGATATGGCTCATTTTCTAATTGGCTCCATTGATAGCTTAGTCGCCCATAGAAAAACTTTCATCCAAGAACGCCCATTGGCGACGCCAGGTGTTGGTACTCACTTCACTGTTCGAGATGATGGTCCAAAAGGCAATGTTACCAACGAAGATTATGTCAGCGCGTTAGTGCAATTTGAAAATGGTGTTCAAGGCACATTGGAAGGTTGTCGAGTTATCGTGGGACCAAAGTGCGAAATGGCCTTTGAAATCAATGGTACTAAAGGAGCAATTCGCTGGAATTTCGAAAGAATGAACGAGTTAGAAATTTATTTGCCTGAAGAATCAGGAACCCATGATGGTTATGTGCGCTTGATTTCAGACGCCAGTCATCCATTTCATGCCGCCTTCAATCCTGCGGCGGGTACTGGTCTTGGGTACGATGATCTCAAACTAATAGAAGTCTATCACTTTTTAAAAGCTATCCAAACCGGTCAACCCAATACTCCGAGTTTCCGACAAGCGGCAACAGTAGCCCAAGTACAAGCTACTATTCAATCTTCTTGGGCAAACCGGAGCTGGCAGTCAGTTGGCGAAATTGAAGATCTAATCTAAATTTTCAGTCTGATTGGTTTTGAAACCAGACACAACTATGTTGTCATATCTGGCAGAGGGATCGTGATTTATCGGTCGCATGGTAGTGCTGTGATAACCAAAACGAACCGATTTCCTCCAATGGCTTGTCCGGTTACAATCCGACCAGTGAATAGTACAGTAATTGAAAAAGATCACATCCCCAGCTTGAGCTGGGACTTTAATAGTCTCAACGAAGTCAGGATGGAATTGGTCTGTTGGTAAGTGCGGTGCTGTACCTTCGCCAGTTATATGTTCTAGAGGCCCTTGGTGATGACTACCTGTTACCACTTCCAAGCAACCACTTTCAAGGGGAGTATCATCTAAATGGAGCAGGCAGTCAACAAAATCCAGCCCATCGTGTGGATAGAAAGGGTAATCTTGGTGCATTGGGAAAGGCGTTCCGAGTTCAGGCGGTTTAGCGTGTAAGACAGTGTGATGCCACTGCACATTGTTGCCTATTAAGTCTTGAACTGATTCTACTAGCTTTTGATTGAAAATGACCCGCCCCCAAGCTGAAGAATAGAAATGAGGGTTATGCATAAAAACAGCTTTAGTATTGAGCTGCTCTTCCTGGGCTAAATAACGATCACTCCAAGGTCCTTGCCAACCGATAGTTTCACTCCCCCAATTTTCGATTACTTTTACCATTTCAGAACTCAGCTCAGTTACCTCTGGTTCTGTAAATAGTGATTCAATCTTTAGATAACCATTCTGATGGTAAAATTCAATTTGATCTTGATTCAACATGTTGTACTCTCCTAAATACCGAATTTTATTATACTTAAAGATCATCGTTTTCACAAAGAGCTAGCCAAATGACAATGTTATAATAAATTAATGTCATCAATTAGTAATTGTCCCCATTGTCAATTTGCTATCTTTCCTGAATTTCAGCTTAAAAGTTGGATAGTCAAGCTTCAAGCCGCTCTAAACAAAGAATCAACCAAGGAAGATATTGGGTATGACTACTTTCCATCAGGGGATTGTCCACATTGCAAAAGATGGTTAATATTGGCTGAATGTCAGAACTGTAATAATCGCTACTTAAACATCAACGAATCTCCAACTGCCCCGCTTTGTCATTTGTGTGAAGGCATACTAACACCAATACCATTTACGGTACAAACAATCGACGAGTTGCGCCGGCGAGAAGCAAAACTGCGGCATACATTTGGCCAAGTCTGTGCAGGTATTATGTTGTTAGAAATATTATTGCAACTGATCTTGGGCTTAGCAATTATGTCATGAACACGGACCAAATGAGTATGATGCTGAGAAGACGAAACCAGAATAGGTTGACCAGTTGCCATATCTTTTTTCTTAGTTGAGAATGAACCAAGATAATTAAGTTGAAATTTTCTTAAAAGGTCAAAATGATGCTTTACAATTTATTATAGTTTGTTCAAGAGACATTGATCGACAAAAGCTTTAGTTCAATTGAAAAAATCAGGGCTTTACTTGTTGAATTGAAGCTTTTTTCAGAATAAAGAATAAAACTCAAAAAATTGTTTACTTGAATATCGAAATAACAAAAAGTATAAGGTTTCATATTAAGTATCGGGAGGAAAGGTATCCTTTGATTATTCCATTTTTAAAATTGGTTTGTATAAACCTGATGCTTTCATCATTGATGTAGATGAAATATTTTTCCAGCAAAAAAGTAACTAATTTGGGAACCTATAGAATCACAATCTATCAACCCATTACAAATTCCTCTAATAACTCTCCAAACAATCTTGTTTTTGACTAAGTCAAACGGTTATGATAAGCGCGCTTAGGCTCAGGTGCTGATCCAGATTTGGATCGGAGAATAGGGAAGTCGGTTTGAATCCGCCACAGCCCCGCTACTGTGATCGACGCAAACAGGTATCAATACCACTGTTCTATAAGAATGGGAAGGCGTTACTTGTTGGAACTTTGCCCAGTGTCCCGTCGTCAGTCAGGAGACCTGCCTTTAGAGTCTTGCAGTTTTCGACTTTCGTGGGGAAGTTGTGCTGATTTTCTGATCATGTTTGATAACAAAAATGGCAATATCTCTGATTATTTGTGATTAGTGTCATTTTTGTGCTAATACTGTTCAGTTCAGGTCTAGTATCATAGCACAGTAGCTTTCTTTAGAAAAAGTCGGATTCTACGTTTTAATCTGATTCGTTTTATAGGAGTTGCCTTGATATTAACCGATGTCTCCCGATTACTTTCTAATTTTCGATCCGTTATCCACTTCTTATACTCATTTGTATATATATCCAATCTGTTCCTCATCTTGCCTAGCATAGCACAAAATCAACGTGTAGCTATCGTGGCCAGTGGACTAGAGAAATTTGAGTCATTATCAATTATAAATTTGGCTCATCCTGACCCGAAAAAAGCAATTTCAGCCGATATTGTCCAACTGGGGCGTGCACCTAACGATGTTCAAGCCAGTGGGCACTTAGCTTATGTAGTTAATACATTTAGCCATAACGTACAAATCATAAATTTTAAAAATAGCACCAACTTGGGGGAAATTTCAACCGGAGTTGGTAGTGAACCGGAGAAAATAGCCCTTTTGAACGATGATCGTGCTTACGTCACCTGTGCTGGTAATGATGAAGTCATTCTACTAGATCTAAAAAACAAGATCCTTTTGCAACGGATACGAACTGGATCCAAACCTTGGGGTCTTACCATACTGAATAAGAAAGTTTATGTTGCTAACTCTGCTGCTGTTTGGAATGGCAAGGAAATGAAATATGGACAAAGCAGTGTTTCGGTAATTTCGACCGAAACTAATCAACTGATCAAAACGATCGAAGTGCCAACTAATGCAACCGAAGTTACTTCTGATGGCACCAACACCATTTTGGTAATCTCAACTGGTAATTATGTCGATATACTTGGTAAATTAACTTTGATCGACAGCAAAAAAGATAACATCAAAAAACAGATAGACCTGAAATCTACACCAGGTGTAGTTGCTGTTAATCGAAGCCAACAACAGGCCTATATTTTGTCGCCGAATGGAGCTATTGTGGTTGATTTGGTTAAACAAAGATTAACAATTAAACCAGCATCAGCTTTGCCAAATTTTAAAGGTGGGTTTGGTTTGGCGTTTGATAATCAACGCCTACAGTTTTTAGTAGCGGTACCAGATTGGTCGGGCGGTGGTCAAGACAAGTTATTGATACTTGATTCACAAGGTAAGGAGATTAATCGTTATGCTATCGGCACAAAAAAAGGTAAAGGCGCTTCGTTTGTAATTTGGGCTGATATGGATGCTGATAAGGAAATCAGTGTTCGACCAAACCCAAGCCAGTCAATTATCTCTTGGGGACAACTGAAGCAATACTAGGCGGATTTCGCAACTCGGTATGTAGTCGGCTTGATTGACTCTATATGGTTAATCATTTATAATGAGAGGGATGTGTTGATTCAACCAATGGCCAAAATAACAACTCTCATAAACCTCTTTTGCTGTTCCCAATACAGTCTACTTGTTTGGATTCTCGTTGGTCTAATCCCATATTTGTCGCTTAATAGTCAAACCTTCTATCAACAGAATTTTGACCAATTGAAAAATGGTGATTTGGCCGATCAAGATGGTTGGTCTAGGACTTGGAGTGATGGTATGGCTGACTTCCCTGAAGATATCAGTCATACTGGAAGTTGTCAGGTTCAAGAAAAAATTAAGTTTGGCAAAAATGGAAAAAGTGTTTGTATTACTGATCAAACAATGACCATGCGACGGTTTGTTGGAAATTACGATGGTGTCCAATACTTAACGCTCCGTTTTCTTTATCAGTCTGGAACCGCGCCACTATCTTTGTATGCAGGTGGAAGTTTGGTTAAGTGGTGGTCGGCAGTCAGTATTAATATCCTCCCAACGGGTCAAGTAATAGTCTATAATGGCGATATTGCACAGAAGACAGATCGGCTACAGCCTCAAAAATGGCACCAACTGCATCTAATTTTCGACTTTGATCAACGTACTTTTAGTTGTTATCTCAACGACAATCTGGTGGCCCAAGATTTTGGATTTAGGGGGGAAAATACACGATTAGTTCGTAACGCTAGTAACCCTCGTTTAGACTGGTTCCATTTCGGAAGACACAAAAAAAGTGAAAAACTAGTTGCCTATCTGGATGAGTTGGAATTTGGGTCTGGGCCAGGTGGTGTCTATATAGCAAGCAGTCAACTCGAACAAAAGCTAAGACAAGTGTTACAAAAGCGATCCTTTGATCTAGTTTCTAAAACTGATTTGGCACAAATAAAAACGCTGGATCTGTCTGATCTGGCTTTGCATGACCTGACCAGTTTGGAATACTGTGTTGGATTGGAAACACTTTTACTTAAAAACAACCAACTAGATAACATTTCTCAATTGTTGACTATGACTCGTCTAAAAAAGCTAGATTTGGGCGGCAACCAACTCGCTAGCTTAGAAGCTTGTCAAAATATGAAACAACTGGAGCAATTGTTGGTTAGCCGAAACCAGATCCAAGATATTTTCCCACTGGCTCATTTAACCGAGTTGCGAATTATTGATCTATCCCAAAATCAGGTTAGCGATCTTAGCCCGCTAGAAACGTTAATTGATCTGGAGTCGATCAACCTTAACCAAAATCAGGTTCAAGATTTGATTTGGCTCAAAAACATTTCTAACTTAAAACAATTAAAAATTAACCAAAATAAGATCAAGGATTTAACTGCGTTGACGGCTTTGGCCAAACTAGAAGTACTTGAACTAGTCGAAAATCAGATCGACGAAATCGAATCTATTGGCAGCTTGGTTAGCCTGAATCAACTCAATTTAGGCCATAACAAGATTAAAGTACTGGATAATTTGTCAAATCTAAGTCAATTGACCTCGTTGATTTTGGAACATAACCAGATTCAGGACATCTCACCTCTAGAACGATTATCCAGTTTAAGGGTTCTTCACCTGAACGACAACAAAATTGAGTCGATTCAACCATTGACCCAATTAGAGAAACTAATTGAATTAAGGCTCGCAGAAAATAGTATTCATAATCTCGAACCATTGGTGGAAAATTTAGGACTTTCAGGCTACCTATCAGTACAAGGAAATGAATTGTCTAACAGTTCTTCAACCACCCATATACCGATTCTAAAATCTCGTCAAATCACAGTTGTTCATGACCCTTTTTCACCAACTATGGTTACTTTTGCTGACACTCGATTAGAGATCGCAATAAGATCTGCTATTGGGGCTAAAACTAAGCCCTTAGACCTACAAGGACTATCGAAGTTAGAGGAATTTGATCTCAGCGAAGTAGAGTTAGTTGACCCCAATGGTGTAGTGGGGAAAATTCGAGACTTAAGAGGGTTAGAATTCTGCCGGAACATAAAACACCTGAATCTAAGTGGAAAACTACTTCCACCAGTAGGTAGAACCGATTTTGATATTTCTCCTATAGCCGGATTAAGTCATTTGGAATACGTTGACTTAAGTCAAAATCAGATTCAAGATCTACGCCCCCTCAGAAATTTAACCAATCTATCAATTCTCATGTTGGCACAAAATCAAGTTTCGAATGCAGAGCCATTAATCGGTCTTAATCAATTAAAAACTCTGGATTTGAGTCAAAATAAAATTCACGATGCATTGCCAGGCAAAGATCTAGCTTTGTCCAAAATCATCAGTTTAGAATTACTTTTTCTTCGTCAAAATTCGATTTCAGACTTGACCCCTCTGTCTAAGCTAGTAAATCTCCGTGAGTTAGATGTGAGCCAATGCCAGTTGATAGATGTTACACCATTGCAAGGACTAACGGAATTGGTTGTGCTAAATCTGGCACATAACCAAGTTCACGGTTTGTACCCCCTGTCTAGTTTGAACAATCTAGAATATCTAGACAACACAGCCAATAAAATTGACGATCTACGCCCACTAGCACAGCTAAAAAAACTAGAAACTATATTGTTAGCACATAATCGTATTAACGAAATCCATCCTTTGATAAATAGACTACAAATTTTGGAAAATCCATCAGGCCAAATCGACCTACGCAAGAATCCTCTTAATAATACGGCAATTACAAGCCATATCCCTCATCTTAAAAAGAACAAAATCAAAGTCGATTTTGATAATCCAACAGCCGAACCAGTTATATTAGCCGATGACAACCTTGAAATCGCGATTCGTCAAGCACTAAAAATCCCATTACGTTTGTTGACAGTTGAAGATTTTGCAGCACTGACCCAACTGAAATTGGATACTACAGAAACGGTAATTACTAGTATTGTCGGGTTGGACCAAGCTGCTAATTTGCAGGTTCTCGAAATTCAAGGTTGGCATAATAATCCGTTGACAGATCTGACGCCATTAGGCGAACTAGAGGAATTAACCCACCTGAGCTTTTGGGGACAACAGATTACCAATCTCGCCCCTTTGGAGAAACTGGTTACACTAAACAAGCTCGATTTTGGTCCAAATTACTTGGATTCAACGACAGACTTGTCGGTTTTGAGTAACTTGGTAAATCTAACTGAACTGGCTATCCGCCACAATCGCATCAATGATTTATCTTTTCTAAAACCACTCAATATTTTGGAGACTTTGAAGTTAGAGCAGAACGAAATTAATGATATTACCGTTTTAGCGCATCTAACTAGACTCAAACACCTTAGCCTTAGTGACAACCAGATTAAAGATATTCACTCATTGAGTGGGTTATCTGATTTGGAGTGGGTGGAATTGCAAAATAACAAAATTACCGACATTACATCATTAGTAGAAAATCCATGGAAAGGACATCTTAAAATTCACGGTAATCCAATAGATAATACGGCTCAACTGACTCATATACCAGTACTTTTGGAACGAGGTATCACTATTACACACGACCCATCAACAAAAGAAGCGGTCATATTTAGAGAAGTACAACTAGAGAGCGCAATCCGAAAAGTTCTTCAAATTCCGATTAAACCCCTAACTAAAAACGACCTGCTTACTGTAACAGAACTAGATGCTAACGCTTTAGACATTACTAACCTGATGGGCTTAGAACATTGCGTCAACCTAACCAAATTGAAGATGAGCTGGAACTTTAATTTAATAGATGTATCCAACTTAGCAAAACTGAAAAAATTACGTTACCTTAGCTTACATTACAATCAGGTGTCAAATTTACAACCAATTAGTGGCCTAACGCAATTGACGTACTTAGGGCTAGATGGTAATCCTTTAACTGACTTGTCACCTATCCAAAATTTGGAGCAACTACAACGACTTGACTTCAACAACAGCGACCGATTAATCGACCTATCCCCATTGACTAATCTATCCAATTTACGAATTTTGACGCTAGACAATCAACAATTAAGGAATTTGATTCCACTAAGTCAGCTATCAATGTTAAAAGTTCTGAGATTAGGTAGTAACTGGATTCAGGATCTAACTCCATTACTCAATATAGTAGCAGATGGAGCTGAACTTGAGCTGCAAAAAAACCCATTGCATAACATTGCCTATACCGTTCATATTCCTCAATTGCAAAGTAGAAATGTGCAAGTCAAATTTGATCTGCCGCCGCAAAACCTGCTACCTGTTACTGACCGGAAAATCGAGCAACTAATCCGACGTACTTTGCAGGTTGACTTTAACCAACAACCGCTTGGAGCATTAACCATACCATTGGTAGAGCCGATAAAAACATTGATTGCCAGTAACCTTGGCTTGAATGAGATAGATTTACCTGCCTTGAAAGCTTTACCCAATCTGACATCCATTGATTTGACTAACAACCCACTGAGCAAAATAGCACTAGTTGAACAAGTTACTGATTTAGAAACTAATGGCATCGCGGTTTTTTTAGGTGGTATGGAGACAGAAAAATTATCGTTTTCCACCTTAGCTAAAAACAATCAACTACCGCTTGCTACCAATGTACGTACGCTAATTACCATACATTTACTTAATGCAAAACAAGAACCGGTTAATCACGAAATTGTAACATTGACTGCTAGTTATGGTAAAATTCAGTCACCAGCAGAGAATCAAGGCGATGGTACTTATACTGCGGTTTATCGCTTGGAGGCTGTTAACCAAGATCAGACTAAGCAAATTACTATCTCAGCTACAACTCAAAATAAAAAAACAAGCAATTTGGAATTGACAATTATTAATCAGCCGCTAATAGTCGGCGATATCAACTATGATCAACAGGTTGATATTCAAGATTTAGTTTGGGTGGCTAATAACTTTGGACACACAGGTCAACATCTTATCGGCGATATCAACAATGATCAGAAAATTGACTTGTTTGATCTAACTATGGTAGCACAGAATTTTGCCCGTTCTTCTGCCCCGATAGTATTAATGAATGAGAAACCACAGGCATTAACCCTCTATCAAAACTATCCCAATCCATTTAATCCAGAAACATGGATACCATTTGAACTAGACCGAGAGACGACAGTTAATTTGGCGATACACGATATATCCGGTCAGTTAGTTCGAAGATTGTCATTGGGCCAATTGCCTGCTGGGAAATATTTAGATCGGCAATCATCGGCTTACTGGGATGGTCGATCTGAGTATGGTGAGCAAGTTAGTAGTGGTGTCTATTTTTACACCGTTGTTACTGATCAGCAACGACTGACAAAACATATGATGATTTTGAAATAATGAGCTAAGGAGTAAAAAATGGCTAAATATCGTTTGGGCTTAATTGGTTTTGCCCATATGCACATTAATAATGTAGGCGGTCAGTTCGCCCAACACCAAGACATTGAACCAGTGGCAGTGGCCGATACGGTTCCGCTTAATCCAGAATTTCGAAATGCTCCATACACTAGAGGCTGGAACTTGCAACACGCCCTTGACAACCTTGGTTTCCAAAAATCATACGAGAGTTACCAAGAAATGCTCGACAGAGAGAACCTAGATATTGTGGTTTGTTGTTCAGAAAATGCCCAACATGCCGAGGTCGTTGAAGCCTGTTCAGAGGCTGGTGTTCACGTTTGTGTTGAAAAGCCGATGGCTGAGTCTCTATCAGGAGCGTTGCGAATGGTCCGAGCTAGCCAGGCCCATAATACTAAATTAGTCATCAACTGGCCAATGACTTGGTCAGCTGGTGCTCGTAAAATTAAAGAGTTAATCGATGGTGGTGAAATCGGGCGAGTTTTGGAAGTTAAATGGCGAGGTGGTCATACTGGTCCACTTGGCCCTGGTGCTATGCACTCTGGAGTTAGCGAAACCGCAGACCAGATGACTGGCCCTGAGCGTGGTGCCACTTGGTGGCATCAATCGAATACTGGTGGTGGAGCTATGCTTGACTACTGCTGTTATGGATCGATGGTATCTCGTTGGTATATTGGTGAACAAGCTCTTTCAGCAATTGGCATGAAAGCCAACTTAGATAGTCATTGGGGCGATGCTGAAGACAATGCGGCTGTTATCGTTCGGTTTCCAGGTGCTATGGCTTTATTCGAAGGTTCTTGGACTACTTGGGATCATGGTGTGCCAACTGGTCCCATCGTATATGGAACTGAAGGTACAATTGTTCTCGACTCCGATGGTATTCGGCGTGAGCAAGGTGGCGGTAATACTACTACCTATCAAGCAGATCCGTTACCCACAGATCGAAGCAAAATTGCCGACGAATTTATTCATCACATTAGAACTGATCAACCACTTCATAAGACTTTAGAAGCTAACTTTAATTTAGAAGTAATGGCTATATTGGATGCTGGCTTGCGTTCATCCAATAGCGGAAGATTGGAAATGGTGAATAACACCACTTGGCAAATTGGTTGATCAGGTTGGGCATAATCGGGGGCTGGATTTGGGGGAATTAGAGGATTATGAAAAAGACAAAAACCAGATTTTTAGTTGGCTTAGGGGGGGCTATTTTAGCTACATTACCTTTGGTGTTTTGGGCTTTCGATATTGGTGCTAAATTTTTGTGTCCGAACTGCAAAAAGCTGATTCATCCGCAGAAACTGAAAGGAAATTTCAAAGAAAAAATATCATCTCAGTCTACTGAAATTGAAAAAAGGCCTAAAACTTCACCTGAAATCGCTTAAACTGAACATCCCTATGTGCCAATATTTGTCTCAAATTGCAAAAAATTGTTACAGAATGCCGAACAAAAGATCAAAAACGGCCCTTTTGTCAGTTTGGTGCCTTAAACGAGTTTGATGCTGAATCTTTCTTCCAGTATGAGTTTGACAGGATATTTTTATTTTAATTTCCGTACTAGGGATGATTTGGTCTAAGGCAAAAACCTCGTAGAAGTCTTGACGTTCGCCAGGAGCAATTGTGGCTGGCAAACTATTGCGGAGAAGACTCGGAAAGATATTAGCCTGTGGTACTTGGTATAAATCAGCAAAGTGCCAGTGGCGACCGATTTTAGCCTGAAACTTACTATTGGAGATTGTGACTGATTTCGTTTCTATGAGATGACCACTGTCATTATAGATTCGTAGCGAAACAAGAAATAACAAATATCCACTACGAGTAATAAAGCAATTGGTTTGTCCCTCTAATAAACCTAAATAGATTTTGGGTGTCTTGGATTTTGACCTCCATAATCGGAATAAGTCAAAGCAATAGCGAGCCAAGATAAGAAACAATGCTAACAAACTAATGATTAGGGAAAGGGTCGAACGATCCAAAAGGAATTCTGGCCTCTTACTAGTGGTGAAAAAATGACGTCATTTAAGTGTTAATCTCAACTTAGACTTGAGTTTCAACCAAGGTAATGCTTTTTCTGTCAAGTTTCAGGTAGTTTGGAATTTCATAACGATTACCATCGATATCTTTGATTAATAACCGTCCTTCCTCGAATTGAGTAATGGCTGAGCGTGAGCTTAGATCAAAAGTAACTGGTCCTCGATTTGTTTCGACATCCCACTCCGTGACGCCAAACCGACGTTTGATCGACCGCAAACGAGAAATAATCGGCATAAGGTAAACTTTGTCCAAAGCATCTGCTAATATCCCTTGGTTATCGTTGTTGAGTTGTTTAATATCCTCGATTAAACAAATTTCTTTCCGCTCGCGGTCGTCAGTTTGTATGGCAATATAACGATTAGCGTCGGTTAAAGGAAAAGAACGTGCCGGCACGACTGGACAATGAACTAAACCGTCCGGCATTCGTACAGATAAATCGCCAAATGAGTTGAATGTTAATTCAATCTTTTCGCTATCGACAAACTTAAGCTCGTCTTCAATGTTAATTGGTTGCATAGATTCCAGTCTCTTGCTACTAGTTATTAGATTTCGATCCTATTGAAGAAAAAACAAATTTAGCAAAGTAACACAAATTAGATAAATTTCACTTTAAAATAGTATCAGATGAATAAAAAAGCGTTTGCCATTCTCTTTGCCACCATGTTTATGATTATGTTAGGGGTTGGTATCATTATTCCCCATTTAAATTACTATGCCCAAGAAATGGGAGCAACAACCTTCCAAATTGGTCTTTTAATCGCGCTACACCCAATTGTGCAATTTTTCGTTTCACCCCTTTTTGGTCGCTGGTCCGACCGTATTGGCCGACGACCAGTTATCTTGTTTGGATTGATATGTAATACTGTAGCTTTAATGGGCTTTGGCCTAGCTCAAGCCTTATGGCAACTGTTTATCGCTCGTGCAATTTGGGGACTAGCTTCAGTTATTACTGTAACTATCACTGCTTATGTGGCTGACAGTACCGACGAAGAACATCGGGGACAAGGAATGGGACTAATCGGGGCCGCAATTGGCTTAGGATTTATTTTTGGCCCAGCTGTAGGCGCCATTTTTGGGGATTACCATCACCTGCCTTTTATTCTCTCTGCTGTTTTGTCAGGAGCGAACACGGTATTTGTGGCTTTTTTATTGGTCGAACCGAGTAACAGAATGGCCACAGAAAAGAGCCAATCCAGTTTTTCTCTGAAAGCCTTACTAAAACATCCATTGACTCCATTGTTTCTAGTATCTTTTATCTCCAGTTTCGCTTTTGCTGGCATTGAAACAATTTTTCCACAATTTATTAAAGATCGCTGGGGTTATGAAACCAGAGAGTTAGTTTCCATTCTGGTTGTATCCGGTTTAATCGCCGTCGTTTTACAAGGAGGCCTAATCGGTCGATTAATCAACCGGTTTGGCGAATTTTGTCTGGTAATCATCGGTTTGCTGGCAATTGTTATTGGATTGGCCATTTTGCCAAAGGCAGTAAATTTTCCAACTTTATTAGCCTACTTTTGTCTTATCGCTGTTGGGCGTAGCACGATTAGACCAACCAACAGTGCTTGGATTTCCAGATACGCTCAAGCAGAACAAGGTACAGCCATCGGATTGATGAATTCCTACATCAGCTTAGGTCGTATTTTTGGCCCTATTATATCTGGGTTACTTTATACTGATTCAGAAAAGACTGGCATTGTCTCAGGTTTTTTGCTCCATAGCTTCACGCCACTGGAAAGTGAAGAACTTCCACCAATTTGGCTAAAATCGGTCAGCTCAGCCTTTGACTTACCTTATCTACCATTATCCGTAGTTTCACTGCTGGTACTCTTAATTCTGCTTCGCCCTTTGATGAAATTACGAAAATCATCATTAACCGGCTAACCCAACCTAAGTTCTATCGGCTAGGTATCCACTCACCACCGTCCACTCTTAGGTTAGCTCCAGTAATATGGTCTGCATCTACTGAACTTAAGAAGGCCGCAGTCTTGCCAATGTCAGAGATGTCGGCAGCCTTTCCCAAAGGTAAACTTCGCCAAGCAGATTGCAGTTCATCTTCGTTCATAAATTGTCGTTCGCCTGGCGTATCAGTCCAACCGGGTTCGATTACATTAACATTAATTCGATTTTCAGCAAGCTCGCCAGCAATGGTGTAAGCCATGTTGTTAATAGCCGACTTAGACATATTATAGGCTACCGCTCCTGCAAAAGGTCGAAACGAATGCACCGAACTGATAATTACAACTTTGCCACCTTGTCCCCGTTGAGCCAGATGTTGGGCAACCAAGTGAGTAACGTGAAACACGCCCCACATGCAGACATCAATTGTTTTTTGGACATCCTCAATAGTTGCTTCTAAAAAACGTTTCCGTATACTCATTGCCGCATTGGCAACCAAGATGTCTATTTTGCCAAATGCCTCTATCCCTTGATTAACCATAGCTTCGACTGCACTGCGATTAGAAACATCGGCACCAATAACAATTGCTGATCGACCTAAATCTCTAACTGCTTGAGCCGTTTCTTCACCTTCCGCTTGGTGACTGCGATAGTTGACTATCACATCAGCACCAGCTCGGGCTAACTCGATAGCACAACCACGACCAATCCCACGAGATGACCCCGTCACCAAAGCTACTTTTCCAGTTAAATCTACCATTTTATCCCTCTTCTCTTAACAAACCTAAGACAACATCTTCAGGTTAGTTTCTAGCTTCTCTTGCTCAGTCTCAAAATCAGCCAGTAATTGACGCTTTTGTTTTACCACCTCGATTGGAGCGCGAGTAATAAAATTTTCGTTGTCCAGCTGTTTCTTTGTCCTCTCAACTTGTACATTGACCTTTTTTAACTGTTTTTGCAAACGATCTTTTTCTTTTTCTAGATCAATAACACCTTCTAACGGCATATATATAGTTGATTCATTGACTACTGCTGTGGCTGCAGAAGATGGTTTGATCTGACTTTCAGCGATTGAAACTTGTGAAAATTTAGTGAAAGATGACAGGTATTGGCCTAAATGTTGTTTCAGCGTCTGTTGAGTTTCTTTTTTGGGCGCTTGGATCAAAATTTCAACTTGACTAGAAGGCGGAACGTTCATTTCCCCTCTGATACTACGAATTGCGTCAATTATATCCATAATCTCTTTCATTTCCTTTGTTGCAGGTGAGTTATTCAAACTCATGTCAACTATCGGGTAAGTATCAATTACAATACTAGAACAGGAGCGTTTAAGAGGAAGTTTTTGCCAAATTTCTTCGGTAATAAATGGCATAATGGGGTGTAGAAGTCGCATAATTCCATCCAAGATCTCAACTGCTACTGATTGTGCCGTTTGTTTTGCAACTGAATCATCAGTATAGTAAAGTCGTTGTTTAATCATTTCCACGTACCAATCACAGAATTCGTGCCAGACAAACTCATACAAAACATGAGCCGCATCACTAAATCGGAATTGATCAAAAGCTTTTAATGTATCTTCAACAGTTTGGTTGAAACGGCTGCGAATCCAATAATCAGCTAACTGCAATTTTCGTTCTGATTCAGATAACAAAGAATTATCGTCCAAATTCATTAATAATAAACGAGATGCATTCCAAATTTTATTAGCGAATCGCTTGCCAGATTCGATTTGGTACTCAGGTAAAGGCATGTACGGACTAGGAATGGTACTATAGACAATAGCAAAACGGAAGGCATCAGCTCCGTACTGATCGATGGTTTCAACTGGATCAATTGTGTTACCTTTCGACTTACTCATTTTTTGACCAGTTTCATCGGCTACCAAACCATGTAAATAGACATGCTTAAACGGGACTTCATTTGTGCATTCCAATCCTAACATAATCATCCGTGAAACCCAGAAAAAAAGGATATCCCAACCGGTTACCAATACTGAGGTTGGATAGAACGTTGTTAACAGGTCGGCTTGTTCTGGCCAACCCATAGTCGAGAATGGCCATAGACCTGAGCTAAACCAAGTATCCAAAACATCAGTATCACGATGAATATTAGGAGAGTTACAACCAGAACAAACGGTTGGATCTTCTAACTCACAAGTTAATTCCTCACAATCACCACAATACCAGATTGGAATTTGATGTCCCCACCATCGTTGACGAGAAATGGCCCAAGGTTGAATATTTTCCATCCATTGATGAAATCGCTTGGTCTCACGATCTGGGATGAAAACAATATCGCCATTTTTAGATGCAGATAAGGCACGGTCAGCCAATGGCTTTATATTGACATACCACTGTGGCGACAAATACGGCTCCACCACGCAACCACATCGGTCATGATGACCAACCGCATGTCTATGTAATTCAATTTTGACCAGTTGTCCTTTGGATTGGAGTGTTTCTACAATTTTTTTTCGAGCTACGAACCGGTCTAAGCCTTGGTAGTTATCCCCAGTGTTTTGGTTCAGTGTACCATCTTCATTTAAAATATTGATTTGATCTAGTCCATGTCGTTTGCCAATTTCATAGTCATTAGGGTCATGGGCAGGCGTAACTTTCAAGGCACCTGTTCCAGTCTCTAAATCCACGTAGTCATCAGCGATAATAGGAATTTCACGATCCAAAACGGGCAGAATAGCAGTCTGGCCGATTAAGTCTTTGTACCGATCATCTGATGGGTTCACAGCTACAGCGGTGTCTCCTAACATGGTTTCAGGTCGAGTAGTAGCGATTTCCAACACCCGATCACTATCTTTAATTGGATAAAGTAAATGGTAAAAATGACCATCAATATCATGGGCTTCAACTTCTAAATCAGAAACAGCAGTCTGGCACTGGGGGCACCAATTAACCATGTAGTCCCCACGGAAGATAAATCCTTTTTTGAACAATTTCACGAAGGCTGATCGAACCGCTTGAGATAAGCCTTCGTCTAAGGTAAAACGTTCACGCTCCCAGTCACAAGAGCAACCAATCTGTTGCAATTGGTCGATAATACGACCTCTGGACTCATTTTTCCATTCCCACATCCGTTGGATAAAATTCTCACGTCCTAAGTCCTGTCTACTAGTTCCCTCCTCCAGAAGTTTCTGCTCCATAATCAACTCGGTAACAATACCTGCGTGATCGGTGCCGGGCATCCAAAGTGTATTAAATCCCTGCATTCTTTTCCAGCGAATCAGTGTGTCTTGTAGTGTATTGTCGAGAGCATGGCCAGTATGAAGACTGCCAGTGATATTAGGTGGTGGAATCACAATGGAAAATGATGGCCGATTAGACACGCTTTCGGCTTGAAAGTATTTTCTATCTAACCAAATTTGATACCATTTCTGCTCAATTACTTTTGGAGTGTAGGTTTTGGCAATTTCTGTTTTTCTTTTTTCTGCCATAATAATCTTGTTCGCCTTTTATGTTATTTGTCTAATTCCTTATTATGTATTTTTAATAGTATGAATATGAATTTAATCCTCATTGCCAACTCTAAATAGACACAGTTATTAACAAAAACAGGCAAAGAGCAAATAATTCCTGCGTTTAAGGTGTTAAACGACCACTGGCTAGCGCCGATTCAATCAGTGCCTGAGCTTTCTGCCAAAGGACGACCGACCCATCTTCAATCGGACGACAACGTGTCATCACTTGCTCTTTACTAATTTTGTATTCTTGCCAAGCTAGACCACCAGCAACAGTATGTTGTAACAAGGGTAAAAAACGGTCAAGAGCATTAGCAAATTGAGCTTCAGGCGTTTCCCTAGTTTCAAATTCCATCCACAGGTGGTAGTAGATTTCGCCTTGTTCTGCCGGTAATAGGTTAAAAATACGGTCTGCAGCTTTTGCTTCACGCTCGGCTTTATCTTGATTAGCAGAAATGTCGTGGCAGTAAGTGTCTCCAGCATCAATTTCAACTAGATCATGAACTAATAACATCTGTACGGTTTTGGCTAAGTCTATCGGTTTATTAGCGTATTCTACCAAGGTGATAGCCATCATCGCCAGATGCCAACTGTGTTCGGCGGTATTTTCTAAACGACTACCACTACACAGGGAATTTCGGCGATCAATCTCCTTGAGACGATCGATTTCACTGATAAAATCCATATGCTGTTGTAATCGAGACAAGACTTCAGGGGAAATGGTTTAGCCCTCTATTAATGGGAAACTGACTTCAACTAGCTCCTGAATATCAACACGATAAACCCAAGTATCACGAGCAACATAGTGAATAGCAAAAGCCCGTCGATGCTGGTCTAGTGATGAGTTAGCATAGGAACCATGAATGGTTAAACCAGTAAAAAAGACCCCTCCACCCGCTGGTACTGTTAAACGTTGTATCTCCATTTGGTCCAATTTGTCCATTTCAAAGGAATAGAGTTCCTCTGACCATTCTTTGCCATCAGCAGACTTCATACCGTAGTTTTGTATCCAACTGACATGCTCTTTA
>CAYVHK010000065.1:0-21291 GCA_964451145.1 uncultured bacterium
AACCAATTGTGCTCAAATATCAGCGCCGATTTGTTGATCAAGTTTTGACCCATACGGCAAAACCAGTTTGTTCACCCTATTGGCGCAAAAGTTCGGCGACTTTGGCCCTCCCTTGTTCAACTGCTTGCCGATCTGCCCTAATTTGCAATAATTGAACAATAAACTGGGTAGTCTCCCAATCTACTTTTAAACTATCCATAGCTGTGGCCCCTTGATCGTTTCTGGCCTCAATATCAGTGCCGTATTCAATCAGTGGTTTAACTACCTTTGATCGACCGAGAAACGCTACCGAGTTTCCCTCGGCGTTTTTATACCTGTAAATGTCTCTGTGATCATTTTGAATAGACCAAATTTCAACTAAGCTATCAATCAGTAATGGCCAATTTTTACCACTATCGGCCAACTGTAGAAAATGAGTATTTCCTTTAATATCATTTGCTCCTAAGCCTTTCTCGATGATACTTGTATCGGATCTTAATTCCAACATCTTGCCAATCTTGACTTCCAATGGCTCCTCAATTCGTACACAAGCTAAGCCACTGATTTCCACCTCTATTTGATTCAGAAAATGATCGATATTCCAATACAAGATTTTGGCTGTTCTTGGAATCAGTTCACCGTTGGCTAACTTTATATCTGAAAAGAATTCTAGTATATTGGGTCGAATCTGATGGGGCATTCGATTTGGGGTTCGTGTAGCATGTCTGACCAATCGACGTGCTAGACGGGTTGAACCCTTTTTACCTAAAGCTGATCCGGTATAAATGTATTCTGCTTGGGGCAGATGAATTACTTTCCCCTTTTTGAAACCACCAAAAGCCAGTTCTAAATCAGAAAGGACAGAGATTAGTAAGACGTAGATGCCACAGGGTAGGTCATGACCAATAACAGTTATGTTATTTGAAGTAACAACCATTGATTATTTAACAGCTAAGGCTTCTTTGTAGGAAAACCATTTAGCTATTTATCAACTTCCATTCTAGCCACAATTATAACAGCAATAATTTATGGCCAACTTATTTCTTCCAATTCTGAATGATGTTCTTAGCTAATTGACCGGCTTTTGTCAGTTCGTCATCCGTCCATACACCGGTTGTACTTGCTCCAGACACTAAAATTGACCATTCCTCTTTCTTATCGTTTACGGACCAATTACAATGGCTGATCATATTCTCCGTACACCATGACATCCATAGGTCAGTTTCAGTGTCCACTATCTGATAGCCAATCGAACCCCATTCAGTCACAAATAAAGCAATCCCTTTTTCCAAAGCTAGTGATGCACGATCCCGAAGCCATTTTTGATGGTGAACAGTGTAAAAGTGAAGTGAATAGGCAATGTTATCAAAACTAGTTATCGGATCTTCGGCCACTAGATCTATCCGCTGTGACCATTCCGGGCTACCAACAATGATCAAATTGTCAGGATCAATTGAACGGATAGCTGAAATCACCTCCAAAGCATAGGGCTTGACAGTATCTGTCCAAGAGATATCTAATGGTGCGGTGTATATTTCGTAGATCACATTTTTGGTATGACCATAAATAGTTGCCATTTCTTGAAAAAATACAATCGCTTCATTGGTGTAATCTTCGGCATGGTGTGAGTGCCAGTCAATTATCACGTAAATTCCTAGATCAATTGCCGCCTTGACAACAGTTTTGCCCCGTTCTGTATTGGTCATCTGATTACTTAAATATCTACCAGGGTCTTCCACTCCCATGGCCACTCGAATAATTGAGGTGCCCCAATCTGTTTTGAGCCAAGAAACTACTTGAGACGAGTAATAACGTTCTCCACCCCACCCATCATTGGACCAGAACAAGCTGTTCCCGGCTAATGAAATAGGGATACCATTCTGATTGACAACACGATTACCTTTGACTTTCAAAAGTCCATTAACTGAGACAATAGTTTCATCCTCTCTAGAACTCGTATCTGGTTGTACCATTATTACCAACAACAAACATAATAACAGGCTTAAACATCGATAAAAGTATCTTTGCATCTACTTTTTATACCATTTACTTTTCTTGGTTTGAAATGATAGTTCCGACACTGACTTGAGTTGAGAGCGGACACGGTTGTCCGTCGATCATAAACACGTACTCACCAAATAGAGCCACATATTGCTGCTGATGAATCTCCACTTGACCGAGAAAACCATCCTCCTTTTCTTCGACTGGTATCGACAACCAACTCGCCTCTCTAAAATCTCGTTTAGGCGATGATGTGATCCATAAGCGGGTTTGAGCCGGTTTTTGGTTAGCAGAAAACTGAAGATACAGACGATCTTCCTCTTGGTGGTGTGTCCATTCTAATTTGGGTAGCGGTTGACCTGAGGCGATATAGCGGTAAAAACCAGTCACACCACCAATGGCCCGTTCCTGATCATCTAAACCATGACCAGAATTGGGAACATAGAGTACATAGTTGGGTTTTGCCAGATCATCCCAGTAGATATTCAGTGCATCCAAAACCCAGTATGGATCATTGGTACCGATTACCGACAGCTTGGGCATAGTCAATTGTGAACGGTAGCTATAAGGATCAACCAAGGCCGTCAGCGACTTCTCTTCTCCTGTGCCTAGTATATCCTGCAAACCACGCTCAGTATAGTCGTTGATCTGCTCACTATACTGCCCCCACGTTGCTTTCTGATATTCCATTTGGGTTGGCATATTGAGAACATCAATTACCAAGGGAATCGTCGCCTTAATTCGTGGATCAACGGCGGCAGTCAGCCAACTGGTCCAGCCGCGTTTAGAAGCGCCAGTAATTACAAAATCGCCGATTTCCTGCGTAAGCTTCTGTTGCGTAAATTGTGTTAAGGCAGTCATAGCCTGAGTGACACTCTTTACCATTGGAAATAGGAGCAACCAACTGCTGTCCTCGCTCTCTAAGTATTTCTCGAAGGTATGAGCGATCAAGTTATCCTCCTTTCGGCCATTGTAAAGCGGTTGATTGGGCACTTGATGCAAGACAGCCAAGGCCGAGCCAGTTCTTTGGGCCAATTCTACACCGATTGCATTATCATCATCAGAAGGTTGGCTACCTGTTGATCCACCGGTTACTAGTATTAACATTGTTTCTGGATAGTGAATGTCTGCCGGCACAAAAATCTGTAGATTATGTTCCCACTGAATCTCCTTCCAAGTCTGCGAAACAAGACGCAAATTATAGATTTGACCGTTGTCATGATGAAGGTGATCGGTCTGTTGCCAAGCAAAAGCCGGTTCTACTCTCTGTATATATTCAGCTAAATCGGGTTTGGGTGCGCTAACCATCATGGTCATATAAAGCGAAAGCCAACAAAGTTGCATAATTTATGATTCCTAAATTTTGTCTATGGATAAGTGGTGTCAGTCATTTGACGACTAAAAATTGTAATAGATAGTCTACTGTCAATTACGTAACATAAACAAAAACCTAATAGCAAGAGAATTTGAACAGAAATTTCGGTTTCGCCGGTTGGCCTTCATGCCTGCAAAAACAGAGAAAGTTGAAAAACACTTTACCAACCAAGAACTCCATCTAATTCTGGGTGATAAGTTAACAGCAGAATCATTAGCAATCAACAAACCTGATATTGAATGACTCCTATTTCGGCTTATTCAGGGGCCAGATTAAATGAGCTTTGTCAATTGAATATTTCGGATACTTAATTGACTAATAGAATCTGGGCGATCAATCTCAATACCGATGCTGAAGATAAAAGTATTAAAATAGAATCATCCCACTTCATCCGATGTTACGAGGCCTTGGTTTACCAGATTATATGAAACGAATGAAGGATCAATTAAAATACTAAGGTCAACAATTGTAGTCGTTAGATTAAAAAGGCCACCATTCTGACAATGACGGCTGAGGGGAGCCTAAACTAGTTGAGTCTAATTCAGACCATTCAGCTTAATTGGCCCAAAATCGTTAATATTAACTTAATTACAATCATTGGGATGTCCGATTCAATCTCGATTGTTTCTACCGCGACGGTTACCACCAGCCCGACCACGGTTTTGTTCTTGTTGGCGTTTCTGCTCCTTTTCATGGTTTGCTAATTTTGAAATTTGATCTTTACTTAGGAGGCCCTTCATCTAGGATTTGTGATGTTCCATGATTTTCCCCATTTTGGGTTGGATGATCTGCCAATCTTTGGTTTTCATGGCCACTGCTATCCTCTCAGATTTTTCCATCGTCTCTCGATAGATTGGACGAACTTGGATTAAGGTTTGATGATTAGCATCAATCATCAAACTGGGACGGATCCTAGGAAGGGCTAACGGTAATCTTTACCATATTTGTAATGTTAGACATCATGCGACGTTGCCAGATGAATCTGTTTAGCCTATTGTGATTGTTGTACTAAACAAATCGGTGATATAATTCGTGAGCCGACTGTCTATTTCCTCATCGCTTTTTATTACGCTTCATCGCCAAAGGCTTTACTTTTTACTCTACTTAACAAATTCGAATTGCAATATGTAAAGGTGAACTCAAAAATGAATGTATTGGTTATTGGCCAAGGCGGGCGTGAACATGCCTTGGTATGGAAAATTGCCCAAAGTCAGCTAGTAAATCAAATCTATTGTTGGCCAGGAAATCCTGGAATGGATGAATTCTCTATTCGCTTGCCGATTCCATTCATTAACGACATGGCTAGTTACAGAGAAGCAGCTGAGTTTGCCAAATCAGTAGGTATAGACTTGACAGTAGTAGGCCCGGAAGATCCATTGGCCAACGGGATAGTAGATTTGTTTGAATCGCATGGACTTAATGTTTTTGGCCCCAACCAATCAGCAGCTATAATCGAAGCCAGTAAAGACTTTGCTAAACAGCTGATGAAAAAATACAATATTCCCACGGCCGCCTACCAGACTTTTACCGATGCTGAAGCAGCTATCGATTACGTGAAAATATTGGACAGACCGGTTTTTGTCAAAGCTGACGGTTTAGCCGCAGGTAAGGGAGCTATCCCCGGCCCAAATATCTCATCAGCCATTCAGGCCATCGAGAGTATACTAGTTGAGCAAGATTTTGGGGACGCTGGTCAGAAAGTTGTTATTGAAGAGTGGATGGAAGGTGAAGAAGCCTCTTTTATTGTACTCTCCGACGGTAATGATATTGTAGCGCTTCCTACTTCACAAGATCATAAAAGGGCTTTAGATAACGATCAAGGGCTTAATACTGGTGGTATGGGATCCTACTCGCCTGCTCCGGTTATAACTGAGGTTTTACACCATCAGGTTATTGACACAATTGTTCGTCCGACAATTGAAGGTATGCAAGCCGAAGGTCGAACCTACAAAGGCGTTTTGTATGTTGGTTTGATGATTACTGATCAAGGACCTAAAGTAGTTGAGTACAATTGTCGGCTCGGCGACCCTGAAGCCCAAGTATTGCTACCGAGAATCGAAAGTGATATGGTCCCAATTTTACAATCTTGTATTGATGGTACCCTAGGTAAAACTGAGGTCAAATTGAGCCCTGAACCCTCTGTTTGTGTAGTAATGGCTTCAGGTGGTTATCCGAAAAATTACGAGAAAGGTAAAAAAATTACTGGTCTTGAATCATTCAAGGATATGGGGCATACAACTATCTTTCACGCTGGTACCAGTAATCAAAACGGAGAATTGATTACTGACGGTGGGCGAGTATTAGGTGTAACATCTATTGGAGATAATATTCAGTTGGCCATTGATCGTGCTTATCAAGGGGTGGGCAAGATACACTTCAGTCAGGCTCATTACCGAACAGATATTGCTCGTAGGGCTATCGGTCGAATAAAATAGATCAAGTGAGAGAATGATAAGTATCACCCTATCTCAACAATTGGATTACCCTAAGATTAACTTCAAAGTGGAACAAAAAACCGGATCCCAATCTCATTTACCATTAAGTCAATTGGTCTGCGGTGAGAAGTGCTTTCAACTCAATACCGTTTTCGATCAGTTTTTCACGACCACCAGTCTGACGATCGATGACACAAATAGCAGATTCAACGGACAGACCATCGGTTCTCATCTTGCTTATCGCCTCAATGATTGCGCCGCCACTAGAAACCACATCTTCGACAATCAACAATTGTTTATCTGCTAAATTCGGTCCCTCTGCATAACGACAGGTGCCATAATTTTTAGCCGTCTTTCGAATAAAAGCTGAAGGAAGGCCACTTATCTGACTTAGCATGGTCACTATTGGGATCCCTCCCATTTCTAAGCCACAGAGAATATCTGTACCACTAGGAATAAGTACTACCATCGCTTCGGCGATTCGCTTTAGTAATTTGGGGTCAGATTCAAACTGATACTTGTCAAAATAGGTATTGCTGATCATACCTGAGCGAAGTGTAAACTGGCCTTTCAGTTCCGAGACAGTTTTGATAGATTGCGCAAGATTCATTTTTACCTTTCCAGTTAATAGTGGGTAATTATACCAAACGTAACAAGGAGAGTTGGTATCCTTTTACTGACTTATATTTCTAGTCTATAATTGACAACACCAATTTACCTGCTTAAAATATAAAGATGATAGTTATGGAGTGGTGATTGTGGAGACCTTTGATTTCCAACCTAGTATTCGCCTTATTTTTGGTCAAAACCAGATAGACCAACTGGGCCAACTTGCCAAATCACTGGCTAAACCTAAGAACGTTCTATTGGTAACAGATTCAGGCGTTGTTGCTGCCGGCATATCAAAAAGAGCGATCAGTGCACTCGAATCGGCCAATATTAACAGCCACATCTTTCAGCAGCTAAAATCCAACCCAACCACACAAGATGTTCAGAAAGCAACTGACTTGGCTCATAAAATCGGCAGTATTGACCTGATCGTAGGGCTAGGTGGAGGAAGTGCTATGGATTGTGCTAAAGGGGTGAATTTCCTACTAACTAATGGTGGTATAATGGACGACTACTGGGGTTTTGGCAAAGCCAAGAAGCCTATGTTACCGTCGATTGGTATACCTACCACTGCTGGAACGGGTAGTGAAGCACAATCTTATGCTCTTATTTCTCAGGCTGATACTCATATTAAAATGGCATGTGGCGACAAAAAAGCCCGATTTCGAGCCGTGATCTTAGACCCAACATTGACGACTAGTGTGCCTGCTACTGTGGCAGCTGTGACAGGCCTTGATGCTATCTCACATGCCATCGAAAGTTATGTCACGACTGAGGGCAACCCTATGTCTCGATTGTTTGCTGAATCAGCTTGGCAAAGGCTATCTCAAAATTTTGAATCCGCTTTGCAGCCAACTGCAGATTTAAAAGTGAGAGGACAAATGCTCTTAGGTGCCAACTTAGCAGGTACAGCAATTGAATGTTCGATGCTAGGTGCGGCTCATGCTTGCGCGAACCCGCTGACTTCCGACCACCAAATTACACATGGTATCGCCGTTGGCCTAATGTTACCTCATGTCATAGAACTCAATAGTCAAAGAGTTGATCATCTTTACCGACAATTATCACCCGATTTAGCTGGCAATGTTCGGTGTTTTCAGTCAATTGCCAATCTGCCGAATCGATTACGAGATGTCGGAGTCGCCCAGTCTGACCTGAGGCGTTTGGCTCTCGCAGCATCGAAGCAGTGGACAGGGAATTTCAATCCTGTTCCATTAACAGAGGAAATTTTAGTACAACTTTATGAACACGCTTACTAGACCGACGAGTACTAAGACGGAATTGATATCAGCAAGGCTACTTTTTTTTGCCCTTATGCTAGAATTATTTGCCTTTTCTAGTGTCTCGATCCCTGAATCGGACGAATGGTCGATTGTCCGGGGCGATTCTAAATTGACTGGTGTGGCACACACAAAATTGCCGGTAGAACTGGAACCATTGTGGATGTTTCAAACTGATGATGCTATTGAATCCACACCGGCAATTTACTGCGAAACTGTTTTTATTACTTCGCTTGACGGTCACCTATACGCCTTGGAACTGAAAACGGGAAAAAAACGTTGGCAATATTCGGCTACGGACGCCATAAAATCCTCTCCGTCAGTGTCTGATAATATAGTCTATTTTGGTGATGAGTCCGGTATTTTTCATGCCGTTGATGGGTTAACTGGTCAACAACGGTGGACGTTCCAAACTGAGGCAGGTATAATTTCGGCAGCCAATTTTGATGAAGATCTAGTCATCTTCGGCAGTTACGATCAATACCTTTATTGCCTCAGGCAGGTGAGTGGAGAGTTAGTTTGGCAATACGAAACTGAAGGTTACATCAATGGTACGCCAGCTATAGTCAATCATCAGGCTACAGTCACTGGTTGTGATAGTTATCTACGGTTAATTGATCTAAAAACTGGAAAGCAAAGTCAACAGCTACCACTGGGTGATTATATAGTTGCCAGTCCCGCTATTTTGGGCAATCATGTGTTTGTCGGAACTTATAGCGGTCGTTTTTTTTCCGCCGATTTGAAGACTGCTCAAACTGTTTGGACATATGAGAACACCAAGTCTCAGTTTCCCATTTTTGCTTCGGCTGCAGTAACGGAAAAAACGGTTATTATGGCGAGTAAAGATAAAAACATTTATGCTTTTGATCCTAAGACTGGTCAAGAACAGTGGTCATTCACTGCCAAGTCCAGAATTGAAGCCTCACCTGTAATTGTTAACAATCGTGTTTTGTTTGCCACGACTTCTGGCAATCTATACGCAATAGATATCAAAAATGGCAAACAAAATTGGTTCTTTGAAATTGGTTTTCCAATAGTCGCGGGGCCAGCAGTCGCAGCTCGACGATTGATTGTAGGTGATACTAATGGCACCACCTACTGTTTTGGTTCACTGAGCTCAGGTGCAGGCGATTCTGCAAAATGAATAGGTTACAAGTAGCATGAAAAACGATACCCTTTCTCTCCCTCAACAAATCAAGGTTGAACCGGCCACCACCCGGATTGATTCTCCAAAAACCGAAGTTGGTAGTGTTTTTGTTTCTAACTATCCACCTTATTCGTTTTGGTCAGAAGATGGTATTACTGAGGTTCATGAATCACTCCAGATAACTTCTTATGTCCAAAATAATTTGGGCTTATATCTCCACATTCCCTTTTGCCGGAAACGGTGCAAGTTTTGCTACTTTCGTGTCTATACTGACAAGAATAGTCATGAAATTGAACAATATTTAGACTTATTAGCACACGAGGTTGAACTGTATGCTAACATGCCAGCAATTGCCGAACGCCCCTTACATTTCGTCTATTTTGGTGGTGGAACTCCTTCCTATATCAGTAGCAAGTTCCTTAAAAAATTAGTAAATCGTGTAACGGCAGTAATGCCGTGGGATAAAGCCGTAGAGGTAGCCTTTGAGTGTGAGCCGGGAACGTTAACACAACGTAAGTTAGAAACAATCCGCGAAGTCGGTGTAACCCGTTTGAGTATAGGCGTAGAGAACCTAAATGATGCGATTCTACGGGAAAATGGGCGTGCACACGTAACAAAAGAAATCTATCGAATTATGCCTTTGGTTCATCAACTGAAATTTGAGCAAGTCAACATAGACTTAATCGCTGGTATGGTAGGCGAAGTTCGCCAGACTTGGGAAGAAACAGTTCAAAAAGCAATTGAACTTAACCCAGATAGCATCACCATTTATCAGATGGAGTTACCATTCAATACAGTTTATTCCAAACAGATCATGGGTGAAGATGACACAGGGCTTTACGTAGCCAATTGGCAGACCAAACGGGAGTGGCATCAGTATGCCATAGATAAATTGATTCAAGCCGGTTTTGAAGTTTCAAGTGCTTATACCATGGTAAAAAAAGACAGACCGAATCAGTTCGTCTACCGGGACGCACTTTGGCACAGTAGCGACATGATAGGTGCCGGTGTCGCTTCCTTTTCCCACTTGAACGGAATCCATTTCCAGAACCAAACTCACTGGAAAGGATACTTGGATTCTTTACAGGCAGACAGGTTACCGTTGAACCGCGCTTTCAAAATTAGCACTGAAGAGAAGATGACCCGTGAAATGATACTGCAACTGAAATTAGGTCAGATCGAAGTAAGCTATTTTCAACACAAGTTTGGTGTTGATATTCTGGAAAAATTTGCTCATCCTTATCAAAAACTACAAAAAGAAGGATTACTCAATTTCAATAAGGAAAATATAACACTAACTCAACAAGGTTTGTTGCGTATTGATCAACTACTACCTGAATTTTATGCTCAGAAATACCAAAATGCCCGTTATACCTAAAAGCAACAGACTAAAAAGGAAAAACAGATGAGAATCGGCTTTAATCATTTATTGTTTGGTAGCCTAATGCTGGTCAGTTTTATAAACTCGAAAGTTTCGGCTGACGATTGGCCACAATGGCGAGGGCCAAATCGAGATGGTATTTCGTCGGAATCAGTCTCAGTTTGGTCAGGTAAACAACCGACTGAAATTTGGCGCAGAACAATTGGAGAAGGCTTTTCGGCTGTTTCAGTGGCTAATGGTCGAGTTTACACAATGGATACTGACGGTATTGACGAGTTTGTGGTTTGTTTAGAGGCGGAAAGTGGTGATGAAATTTGGCGAGTTAGATCAGGTGTCTTTTATGAAGAAGGGATGGGTGGTAACGGACCACGTTCTACGCCCATCATCGACGGGGATCAACTGTATACCGTTTCAGCGGTAAATGGCCGGTTATTGGCGCTCAATACTCTGGATGGCAATCAGATTTGGTCAGTCAGCATGACTGAAGATTTTGGCAGTAAGAGGCCGACTTGGGGCTACAGTATGTCGCCTGTTATCGACGGAGATCAGTTGATTACGGAAGTTGGTGGGAAAAACTCTGTTGTAGCTTTTAACAAAACTAACGGTAATGTATTATGGCGCTCTTCAACCTATCAACTTGGCTACTCATCACCTATTATCGTCAATACTAACAACACCAAGCAAGCCATTCTTTTTACTGCTAGTGGCTTGGTATCACTTAATCCAAAAGATGGGCAACAATACTGGAAATATGATTGGGAAACATCTTATCAGGTTAATGCGGCGACTCCCGTTCTTATATCTGATAACCGTTATTTTGTTTCCTCAGGTTATGATACTGGGGCAGCAGTCGTTCAGGTGCATTCATCGGCTAATAATAAGTTTGGGGTGCAAGAAATTTGGCGAAATAAAGAGATGAAAAACCATTTTGCGACGGTGGTATCCCTCGATGGTTATCTCTACGGCTTTGACAATTCGATTTTGAAGTGTATTGACGCTAACACCGGTGAACTAGCGTGGCGGAAGCGTGGACACGGTAAAGGAACCCTAATTTTGGCTCAAGATCAACTAATCATTTTGTCAGATAAAGGTAAGTTGACCATTGGAACAGCTAATCCGAAAGCTTTTCAAGCAAAAGCGACAGCCAAAGTCTTAAGTGGACGTTGTTGGACGATGCCGACTTTGGCCAATGGTAAACTATATCTGAGAAGTATGGATGAGATTGTCTGCCTCGATTTATCAAATTAGGGGGAAATATGGGGAGATTGCAGCCATCAGTTTGTAAATCGATTCAGTTTTGTCTTATGAAATGGTTATTAATTTGTGTTGGAATAATCCTTAGTCAAACACAGATTAGCGTTGCCGAATGGAATCAATGGTTAGGGGCTGACCGCGATGGCATTTCATTAGAAAAGGGTATCACCCAAAATTGGGAGGAAGAAGGACCAGTTGTTGCTTGGCGAGTAACATTGGGTGAAGGCTATTCGGGTATTTCGTACTCTGACGGAAAATTATTCACGATGTTCGCTGATCAAGAATCGGAGTATTTGGTCTGTAGCCAAGCCGAAGATGGTCTCGAAGTTTGGCGTTTCAAAACGGATAGTCGCTTTACCAATGACCGAGGTAATGGACCTCGTTGTACACCTACTATCGATGGTGATTTGGTCTTTGTTCTTGGTGCCAAAGGAAAGCTATATGCTGTTGATATTAGTAGTGGCCGTCAGGTTTGGTGGCACAACCTAGTTGAAGAATTTGGCAGTAAAGTGCCAAACTGGGGGTTCTCCTGTTCTCCACTAGTGGTAGATGATTACTTGATCGCTGAAGTTGGTGGTACAGAAAACCGCTCATTATTGGCTTTTGACAAACAGAATGGAACTGTTGTCTGGTCTACCCATACTGACGAAGCTGGTTATTCTTCACCAATTTATGCAACTTTGGTTGATATTCCACAAGTAGTTCATTTGACTCTTAAGACCCTATTTGCTGTAAATCCACAAACAGGGCAGATGCTTTGGTCTTACGACTGGCCAGAAGGTATCAACATTGCTACTCCTATGATTTTATCTAAGGATCGAGTCTTCATATCCTGTTCTTATGACAAAGGATCAGTGATGTTGAAAATTCGTCAGCAGGATAATCAACTAATAGCTGAAGAAATTTGGAAAAACCGAAGGATGAAGAATCACTTTAATCCTTCTATTGCTTACAACGAACACTTATATGGGTTCGACAATTCTATTCTCAAATGTATGAAAGCTGATACAGGTAAGGTTGTTTGGGAGAAGCGAGGATTTGGGAAAGGATCGGTTATTTTAGCCAATCAGACACTAATTGTACTCAGCGATGATGGAAAGTTAGCATTGGTCGCTGCAACTCCTGACGATTACAAAGAACAAGCTCAACATCAGGTACTAGAAGGTTTGTGTTGGACTATTCCGACTTTACAAAGCAAGTATTTATACCTACGGAACCATAATGAAATGGTTTGTTTGGATCTGAGCCAATGAGCAACGAGGCATTATGGTGGTAAATGACTTCGGCCAAAAAGATCGGTTCCAATCTGGATTAAAAGTAATTCTTGAGCAAAATACCTTTTATCGGAATAAGTTCCACGCCAACGGTATTGATTCTGCCTATCAAATTCAGTCTTGGGATGATTACCAACAGCTGCCTTTGACTAAAAAAGATGAGTTGACTGCTGACCAAATTAACTGTCCTCCTTACGGTACTAATCTGACATTTCCTGAACCACACTACATTCGGATTCATCAAACCTCAGGTACAACAGGTCAGCCACTTCGCTGGTTAGATGATAGTGACAGTTGGCGCTGGTGGGGGCAGTGCTGGAAAGATGTGTATCAAGCGACAGGCATATCAGCCAATGACCGTATCTTTTTTGCCTTTTCTTTCGGGCCCTTTATCGGTTTTTGGAGTGCTTTTGAAGGGGCAAGACAATTAGGTGCTTTGGGTATCCCTGGTGGAGGCATGACTTCACTACAACGTCTGAGAGCTATACTGGCAAACCGCATTACCGTTTTGGTTTGTACGCCAACTTATGCCCTACATTTAGCTGAGTTAGCTCGTTCTGAAAGTATTGACATTGCTAATTCTGATGTTCGTGTTACCCTTCATGCCGGCGAGCCAGGAGCTAGCCTAACAGCCACCAATCGGCGAATTGCTGAAGCATGGGGGGCGGTTTGCCACGACCACACAGGGGCAACGGAAGTTGGGGCTTGGGGCTTTATGTGCCAAGCCCAAGATGGGGTTCACCTTAATCAGAAACAATTCATTTTTGAAATCATTGATCCCGAAACAATGGAGACCAACAAGGGTGAAGGTGAACTTGTCATTACTAACTTAGGCCGAATTGGTAGTCCGGTCATCCGTTATCGGACAGGCGATTACGTCCGTCTAAATCAGTCTCCGTGTTCTTGTGGTCGTACTTCGCCTCGGATAGAGGGTGGCATAATCGGGCGAATTGATGATTTAATGATAGTTCGTGGAGTTAATCTTTATCCAAGTGCTATTGAAAATCTAATTCGCTCTTTTTCTGATATTGATGAGTTTGCTGTTTTTGTACATCAAAAACAACTATTGGACGAAATTGAGGTTCAGATTGAGGGCTCAGAATTGAGAGCAAGTCAATTACAAAAAGCCTTTCGTGAAAGGTTTGGCTTGCGAGCAAAAGTTACAACTGTCGCTGTAGGTTTTCTACCCCGATACGAACTGAAATCTCGTCGTTTTACCGATTATCGATGAATGGCCAACGGAGAGTCTTAATCTAATATGCTAAACCATCACCTTCAACCAACCAATGATTTGAATCAAGCACAATCTGACATTGAGCAGTACGGGTATTGCTTTATAGCCGACGTTCTGGATGATAGCGAGATTTCGTCTTTGAAACATAGGCTAACACAACAAGCCATATCCGAGAAAGAACAAGGGTTAGCTTTCGAAGACGGTGGCCCTGATCAAAACTGGGGTGATTTTCGAAATGTCGATGGCACACTCCGTCCAGAAGCGTTTACCGCAGCCGGTGGGGGATGTAACCAAAGGGTATGGATGCTGGTCAATAAAGGTAAGGTTTTTGTCAATATGTTGGTACATCCGACTATTCGAGCTTTTATAGATCAGTTATTAGGAGATGCATATTTGTTATCTAGCCATAGTGCTAATATTGTCAAACCTGGCAGTGCTGCCATGCGGCTACATACCGATCAGTGGTGGATGCCAGCACCGACTCGTAGAGAGCGTCAACCCTTGCCGGTTGGTTCCATGACTCGTGAGCGATTTGACTCGGATGAAATTTCACCAACCATGATAGCTCCCCGCGTAGCGGTTAATGTGTTGTGGATGTTGGACGCATTTACAGAGGGAAATGGAGGCACACACGTTGTTCCAGGCAGCCATTTGTCAGGGAAACAACCATTGGATCTGGACGCCAACCAAACAGTTGTGGCAACAGCACCACCTGGAACGGCTCTTATTTTGGACGCCCGGACTTGGCACGGCACTGGTCCGAATATTAGTGGTAGCAATCGGCAAGCTATCCTCACCACTTTTTGTGCTCCACAATTTCGACCACAAGAAAATTATTGTATCGGTACTCATCCGTCGGTATTAGCAACTGCCAGCCCCGACTTGCTAGCCTTGTTTGGTTTCAAAATCTGGAATGCTTACGGTCGGATTGAAAATCCAGCCGCGGAATTCGTTCAACCCCAAAAGGAAATTGTCGGCCAGCTGGGCTCATAAAATTCTGAAGGAGAATTTAGTCGTGATCATCTTTATCCGTTCGCGTGTAATAAAAATTGCTGCTGTCCTATTAATCTTTTGGGTTGGATGTGGCAAATCTGATCCTGAAAATTCAAAAAAAACGCAGTCAGCGTCAACGCAAAAAAAACAAACAGAGATGCCTAAATTTTTGACCATCGGGACAGCACCACCTGGTGGGACTTTCTTCGTTGTCGGAAGCGCTATTGCTGATGTAGTAGACAACTACCTAGTATCCAGTGTATCGGCCGAATCAACAAAAGGAACCCAAGAGAATATTCGGCTCTTAGGTAAAGGTGATATCGATTTTGCTATGGCGAATGCTGCTATCTCCTATTTCGCTGCTCGCGGTGAAGGTAAATGGGAAAAGCCTTATGACATTCAGTCGGTAATGACCTTGGCCCCAAACATTGGTTTGTTCGTTGCAAAAAAAACGAGTCAAGTCAACTCAATGGCCGATTTAAAAGGCAAACGGGTTACGGTTGGACCTGAAGGAGCTGGGTTCGAATATTTTCTACGACCCATCTTGCGAGCTCATGGTCTAACCTACAATGACTTCAAACCTGTACACGGAAATTATAACGCTTCGGTTGATATGTTAGCTGATAATTCGGCTCAAGTTGCCTTCCTCGGAGGTGCAGTTCCCAATCCGGCCGTTGTTCGCGTAGCCTCAAGTCATCAAGTCAAGTTTGTTCCCTTCGACGTTTCGGCTACCAAGCAGCTTTTTCAAGAGTATCCCTTCTTCATGCCGGCCACTATTCTAGCTAACACTTACAAGAATCAAGGTCAAGATTTTGCTAGTATGAATGTTGGTTCTATGCACCTTATCACCTCCGGAAATGTTGATAATTCGATAGTATATCAGTTTACTAAATCTCTGTACGAACATCGGGTGGATGTTGTGGCAAAACATCCAGCTGGTAAAGCTATCGCCCCCCAAAATGTGATCAAGACTACGGGGATCCCTTTTCACACTGGTGCTATCCAATACTACAAAGAGATTGGTATTTGGCCCTAGATTTTTGACACATGTTTTTTCTAGGTCTATTTTAGCTTGTTTACAGGAGTCAAAGGCTAATTCTAATGAAATAATAACTAGATTTGGTAAAATATAGTAGTATGACTGGCCTTATTTTCCCTTTCGGCTTGACAGCTTTTATGGGCTGTTGTATAATGGGGCCAGATTTTAGTTTAAATCTAGGTATAGTGGGACTTTCTGACGGTTATCTTGGATTTCTATTCTGTTGAGGTATTAAAAATGGCAAACCAGAGATTAACAAAACAAGATATTGTAAATGCAGTAGCGGAACAAGCCGGTTTGAGTCGAAAAGATGCTGGTTCGGCCTTAGATGCTGTATGCAATACAATAACAGATGCTTTAGCAAGCGGCGATTCGGTAGGAATTGTTGGATTTGGAACTTTTGAAGTTAAATTGCGTCAGGCTCGTACTGGTCGTAACCCAAAGACGGGTGCTGAGCTTCAGATTCCAGCCAAAAATGTTCCTGCCTTCCGAGCTGGCAAAAAGCTTAAAGATGGTGTGAATTAGTTAGTTTACATTGTTTCGAGGGGGGATATTTCCCCCCGACTCGTCTTCCTTCAATTTCTCCTGAATTTTTTATTGTTTAGTAGGTTCCTTTGCTGATTAGATCTCGTGCGCCGGTTCGCGTTGATTTTGCTGGCGGTTGGACTGATGTCGCTTTGTTTGCTGGAGCAGATGTTGGTCTAGTAGTTAATGCAAGCATCCAGATTTATTCTTTCGCTATGCTCAAGCAAAAGCAACTTGCATCGACGACAATCAGTCCAATGTTGGATAAGGGCGTCCGCATTTATTCCGCTGACTTCGATACTTTCATCGAAGCAGAAAATATTCAAGAACTAGAGTATGACGGCAACATTGACTTAGTTAAAGCAGCTGTTAGACGAATGTCGATTCGTGGTGGCGGTTTTGATCTAATTTCTCAGTCGATTGCTCCTGCCGGCAGTGGATTAGGAACTTCTGCAGCTATGGGTGTTGCTTTGATTGCTGCTCTAGCTCGCCACCAACAGAACACACTTCTCCCATTTGAATTAGCGGAGTTAGCTAGCCAAATTGAACAGCAAGAACTTAACATTTTAGGTGGAAAACAAGACCATTATGCTAGTGCAGTCGGTGGTATAAACTACATGGAATTTCGAGGGGAAATGGTCAAAACTGCTCCACTCCAATTAACACATGATGTTCGATACGAATTGGAAAAAAACTTACTACTTTGTTACACCGGTAAGTCTAGGTTATCGGGTAACATTCACCAAAATGTTACCGATGCTTATCAAGCCAAGGAACCTGAGACTCTCAATGCTCTGAACAACTTGCGCTCTGTTGCCAAGCAGGTGAAATCAGCTTTAATGACTGGTCAATTAATGGATTTTGGTCAATTATTGTCGGAGAATTGGGAAAATCAAAAACGCCTTCATAGTTCTGTTACCAACGACGAAATTGAGTGTCTTTTTGAGATTGCATTGGCTAACGGGGCGATCGGTGGAAAAGCTTGTGGGGCTGGTGGTGGAGGCTGCCTACTTTTTTATTGCCACCCAGATAAAGAACACCAGGTACGTCGCAGTTTATCTGAGGCTGGTGCCACTATTCTGGACTTCACCTTCGATTTCTCAGGTCTGCAAACATGGGTGAGCGACTATTAAAAATCAATAAATGAACAAAAAAATATTTGGCTTTTTGTAAATTGTAAATAAAGACTAGGAATAACGCAGTGACAGCAGTTAATACTGACCATTTCGTAAAATTAGCGCCTGCAATGGATGCAGACACCGGTTTATCCGATCTTCAACAAATGGAGAAATTGGAGGTGGCACGATCTGCTATTTTGTCCGAATTGGAAAAGCAAATTGTGGGACAGAAACAAGTCATAGACGAACTGTTGATTACGCTCTTCTCTGGCGGTCATTGTCTATTGGTTGGAGTGCCGGGCCTAGCAAAAACTCTTTTGATTCGCACTATTGCCCAGATTCTTGACTTAAAGTTCAACCGGATTCAGTTTACACCTGACTTAATGCCAGCCGATATTACTGGCACTGACATTATTCAAGAAGATACATCGACAGGCGATCGTTCTTTTCGCTTTATTCAAGGGCCTGTATTTTCCAATATTGTTTTGGCTGACGAGATCAACCGAACACCACCCAAGACACAAGCTGCATTGCTTCAAGCCATGCAAGAACACCATGTTACCGCCAGTGGGCAAACCTATCCTCTGCCGGAGCCTTTTTTTGTATTGGCAACACAAAATCCGATTGAGCAGGAAGGTACCTACCCGTTACCTGAAGCTCAACTAGACCGATTTATGTTTAACATTCATATCGGTTATCCAAACCAAGCTGAAGAAAAACAGATCGTGATGTCAACTACCTCCGCTTACCAAGCAAGCTTCAACCAAGTTTTGACTGGTGCAGAAATCCTGCAGCTACAACAACTAGTCCGAAAAGTACCAGTGGCCGAAACCATTGTTGATTATGCTGTAGCCTTAAGTCGGAATACTCGTCCAAATAACGATGTTGCTCCTCAGTTTGTCAAAGATTGGATTAGTTGGGGCGCAGGGCCACGAGCGTCTCAATATCTAATTTTGGGTGCTAAAGCTAGAGCAGTGTTATCGGGTCGCCCACATGCTAGTTTTGAGGATGTGAAAGCGGTTGCTAAACCGGTTTTACGTCATCGAATTTTGACTAACTTTAATGCTGAGGCCGATGGCATTACTAGTTTAAATATCATTGATAAATTACTGGATATCGAGATTGATTCGCTAGCCTAATCTTCGGGTGTTAATAACTATACTTTCTCTCCATTTTTATTTTTTGCCTCGATGTTAAACTGATTGTGCAACAAAAAACTGTTCAACCTCCAAACTTAACTCAGGACGTCAAATCAGGGAAGATCTTGCCGATCTATCTAATCTCTGGTGAAGAAACATTTCTGGTGAGTGAAACGGTGAAAAAACTTGTGGATCTCCTGTTAGAACCAAGCACTCGTGATTTCAATTTTGATGTTTTCGATGGTTCACAGACTGATTTGAGGGAGATTTTTAGCGCGGTCGAAGTTTACCCTACCATGGCTGATCGGCGGGTAATTCTAGTTAATGAACCTACATTTTTAGTTGCGGGTACGAGCAAATCCACGGATTCAACCTCCCAAATGTCGGCCGAAGAAACAATTGAGCCTGACGATGTCCACATAGCTAACCCCTTATTTACTGGTACGATAGCCGAACCTAATTTACTCCAAACCGAATCAACAGAAGAATTCTCTGATTTAGATCCTAAAGAACAATTTTTGTCTTGGTTATCTGGCACCTTACCGAAATCAAGTGTTCTAATCTTGGCCTGTCGGCACAAAGTTGATGCACGCAGTCGAATAGTAAAAGAGATTAGTCGGTTGGGGCAGTATGTCGAATTTTCGATCAATGACCGTCCGACACAAAATGATCCTTTGTTTCAACAGGTAGTCGAGCGACTGAGCCAAGCTGGCAAACAAATCAGCTTTAGTACTTATAACATGATAAGACAACGGGTTGGTCAAGATGCTCATCAGGTCTTTCAAGAACTTGAGAAGGTTATTGCTTACATAGGCGAAAAGAAACGAATTGAGGAAAAAGACATTCGTGGTTTGATAGCTGAAACAATTAATGAAAGCATCTTTGCTTTGACGGATGCAGTCGGACGTAAAAATATCTCTCAATCCTTACTAAGTCTGCACCGATTAATAAGAAGCGGCGAAGCACCAATTAAAGTCAACGCGCTAATAGCTCGTCAGGTGAGGTTATTGCTTCAAGCACGTCTGTTAGTAGAAGAAAGGCTATTGCAAGAAGATGCTGGCCGATCAAATTACAAAATTTTCAACCAAAGGGTGTTTCAACCACTGGCTGAGAAAGCTCGCCACCGGTTACCGAACAACGCACAGCTTAATCTTCTCAAGCAGAATCCTTATGCGGCCTACAAAGTTGTTCAGGCACTGCGCTTTTTTGATCAGACGGAATTAGAGAATGCCTTGGCAATTGTGTTGCAAACGGATATTGATCTTAAAAGTAGTTCGCTCCCAGCTGAACAGATTTTGGAAGAATTGGTCTGTGATCTATGCCGTCGCCCCAGCACTCGTCATCGATCTTAAATCTGTACTTACCTTAGCAATTGGCCAATGGAATGAGCCGCAATCTCTGCGTCTCTCAAATGAGGCGATTCTACCAATTCTGCTTCTACTGCTTTCTTAACTTGTCTAGCGAGTTGATCAGTTTCCCATTCAGCCAGTTGGCTAGCCACCAATTCTTGATAAATAATGTCCCATTGATGATAGCGCCAATCAGATTGAGTACGCTTAGCTTTCAGAATTACGACTGGCTTGCCACTGCTAGCAGCTTCACAGACCATGGAAAAACTGTCCTCAGTTACCAAGACCAAATCAGAATTGGCTAAGATATGTTCAACTTTAAGTTGGGGAGAACTAGAATCTCGATGAGCAAATAAGGTGATTGGAAAGCCATCATTCCGATCCTGAATGGTTGTGGCAATTTGTTCCTCTACTTCTTTTGGGGTGCGACGAGAGGTACTAAGTAGTACGTAGCATCCTTCATCTGCCAATTGTAATAACAAAGCCATTAGTCGATTAACCAACTGTGTTGAAATATTATAGAGTGGAGATTGGCCGCCGATCAGTAAACCAATTTTCGGTCGTTGAAGATTTGGTAATCGAAAACCATCTAAACGCTGAGGCGTAATTCGATTTGGCACCCCCAAAGTTCGACAAACATTTTCCTGTTCAGGTTGCTGCCAATAAAAACGAGGTAAAATCGCTAAGTCGAAGTGTTTAATCCCAAGGGGTGAAGGGCGACGACAAGTTACCGTCTTGGCTGTCAAGAGTTGGCCGAGTAGGAGATTAATGGCAGCTACAGATGATCCGGTCGATAAAATCAGATCGGCTGATTCCAGATGTTTTAGCTTAACCAATGTCTCCTTAGTCAAGGTGGCAGACAAAAGCGACCAAATTTCTGTGGGTTTTAATAACACACCGGCTGTCAAACAGAGAACAATTCGCAGTATGTTGTCACGCCATTTACTCCGAAAGGCAATTTCAACCAACTGGTGTTCATAGTTGAGCAGTTGGTCCACAATACCCAGCGATTGGTTATAGTGGCCGGGTTTACTATCACTCAAAATGACGATCTGTTTGGGTAGATGATTGTGATTCATCTTATGATTCTAAACAAAGACACAAAAAAGCCCCACCCAAATACGTCTTTCCTAAGCGCGTCCCTTAGAAAAGTGGATTT
>CAYVHK010000066.1:0-21152 GCA_964451145.1 uncultured bacterium
TGAAGTCAATATTCCTATCTTACGAGAAATTGTCGAATACCTAGTGGACAAGCAGATAGATGGACTTTATGTTGGTGGAAAAACTGGGGAAGGCATCTTTATGTCGATGGCCTCGTACTGGCTGGTTGTAGAAATAGTTAGCGATCAGCTCAACGGTCGTATTCCTATCATTGTGCACGTTGGATGCGTCTCCGTTGCAGGTGCAATTACATTGGCCAAGCATGCTGATTCTATTAATGCTGATGGGATTAGTAGTGTCGTAACGCCCTATTACAAAAGACTTGGTAGCCTATATGCTTCTTACTACGACAAAATTGGGGAATCGGTACCGGAAATGCTACTTCTGGTCTGTATGTTTGGTGGAACAGTTAATGCGATGTCTCTGATGCAAAAGCTGATGGAGATTCCCACGCTTGTCGGTGCCAAATACAGCGGATCCGATATGTTTTGAGTTTGGTCATTTAGCCCAACTTCGTGAAGAAAACTGGACCATCTTTCTTTTCTGGCATGGATGAACAGTGTATGTTTGCGGCTATGTCTGGTGCACACGGTAACATTGGTTCAACACTAAATTTTATGACGGGAGTTTAGAGCGAAATTCGAAAGAGCATTCAAGAAAATAATTACCAATATGGTATGAACCTCCAAAATCTTGCTAAGCAAATTACCGGTATTATGCAAGACTATGGTTTTGAACGTGCTATTGAGCCAGTCATGAGCAAAATAGGATTTGATTTTGGGCAGCCGTGCTTGCTGAATTTACCATTACCAGAAAAAGAATTACATAGTTTATATGGTGAATTAGAGAAAATCGATTTTTTAGAATTGATTCAAATGTGATACAAAACATCTTATAAAATCAATATGAAATTTTACTTTTAATTAAGTCCAACGCCGGGATCTTAGTCTTCGATGACCAAAAAGATAAGATATGAACCGAAACAGGATAATCAGGGATGATGAAAAATCTTAGATTTTCAATGAACAATATTGTAGAAGAATCCAGATTGGGATTTTTATAGTTGATTTAAATCAGCTTGGTAAGAGTGATTATTAAAGGATCTTGACATGTCAAAACCAGAAGCAAAAACTTTCACCAATTCAGCCGGTATAAAATTCGTTCAAATCGAACCAGGAACATTCACCATGGGTATCGGTCTGACACCTCTACCAAGCGAGATTACCGACAATAGAGCTCAAAGTAAATCGTGGAAACCAAACGAGCGACCATATCTTCGTAATGGGGATTTTGACGAATACCCACCACATCAAGTCACTATCAGTCAGCCGTTTTTCATGGGGATTTTGGCAGTGACTAACGCACAGTATGAACAGTTCGATCCGAACCACCGTGAGTTGCGTGGTAAACTCGGCTTTTCTAAAACAGATGATGAAGCTGTCATCTTTGTTAATTGGTATGAGGCTGTTAAATTTTGTCAATGGATGAGTGAAAAAGATGGGTTACATTATCGATTACCGACGGAAGCAGAATGGGAATATGCGTGTCGGGCTGGAACGACCACCCATTTTAACACCGGTAATACATTACCTGAACCATTTCGCAAAAATCCAGACGAAAGCTGGTATCCATCGGTGGGCCGAGGCGGTAGTATGGAAGAGGAGGTTTTTCCATTGACGGTAGGAAAAACGCCACCAAATCCATGGGGACTGTACGACATGCATGGTAATGTTGAGGAGTGGTGTCAAGATTGGTATGGTCCTTATCAAGATAGTGATTCGATCGATCCAGTCGGTCATGAATGTGGGATTTTTCGCGTTACACGTGGTGGTAGCCATTCCACTCCTATTTATTATCTTCGTTCCGCAAACCGACTGGGCACACTGCCGGAGGATAGATCATGGCTCATTGGTTTTCGTATTGTTATCGGGCAACTACCAAAGACAAAACTGTTGCCAAAAATCGGTCAAAAATTATGGTCATGTCAAGTCTCGGATAAAACACATGATTGGGATTGTTCAAACGCCTCAAAACAGCCCCTCTTCAACAATCCAAAGCCTTTCGTCCATATTCCCGAAGCTGACAAAGTTCCAACCTTTGGCCAGCACAATCATCAGCCAAGTATTACGTGGTGTCCTAATGGAGATCTACTTGCTATTTGGTTTTCAACTTACTCAGAGCGGGGACGAGAGATGGCCGTCATGGCATCTCGCCTGAGGGCCGGAAGTGATCAATGGGATCACCCATCCGAGTTCTTCAATGCCCCTGATAGGAATATGACGGGTTCTTCGCTCTTTACCGATGAGGATGGTACGATGTATCACTTCAATGGACTTGGTGCAGCAGGGACTTGGGGGCCTTTGGCCCTGATCATGCGAACCTCAAACAATAATGGGGAAACATGGTCAAATCCACGCTTTGTTCATCCCGAGCATCAGAACCGAAATCAGGTCATCAGTGGTACAAGTAAAACAAAGGAAGGTTACCTGATTCAACCATGTGATGCCGTGCCTGGTGGAAGTGGTGGTACAGTAATTCACATTAGCAAAGATGGTGGGCAAACATGGCGAGAACCCGGTGCAGGTGCACCAAAACCAGATTTTTCTGCCAACAAGACAGGGCAATGGATTGCCGGCATTCATGCTGGTGTCGTTCAACTTCAAGGTAGGCGTTTATTGGCATTTGGACGTGGAGACACCATTGAGAATAGAATGCCCATGAGTATTTCTGATGATATGGGTGAAAGCTGGACTTATCACCGAGGTCATTTTCCAGCAATTGGAGGTGGTCAGAGGCTGGTGCTGATGAGACTCCGAGAGGGGCCTCTATTGTTGATTAGTTTTACTGGGGATCGTAAAGATCAACCGACGATGCAAATTACCGACATCTCTGGTGTAAAACGACCGGTAAAAGGGTTGTTTGGAGCTGTCTCCTTTGATGAAACCAAGACTTGGTCGAACATTCGCTTAATCAGTGATGATGGCCCAGAACGTGAGCTTGAAACCATGAATGGACAACCGTTTACGATGGGGTTCAACAGTTCGGAACCAGGAGGATACATGGCAGCCTGTCAAGCACCTGATGGTCTAATTCATCTCATCAGTAGCAAACAACACTATACGTTTAATCTTGAATGGTTGGCTACACCTCCACCCGCAGAAATTCAACTTTAATGCATATCTATGATATTTTAGTAAGAAAGAAAAAAGAGATGGTAAAGTCTAGTGCTGGCAGTATGGAAAAAGAGAATAAAAAATGGTGTGTAATATTAGAGGCATTGTTTCCGTTTTGCAGACGCCCTTCGATTCTCAAAAACGAGTCGATTGGAGCAGTTATGAACGGTTGATTAGAAATGCAATTCAATCAGGTGTGGGTGGATTTCTGGCTCCTGCTGTCGCTAGTGAGGTTATTTACCTGACGCAGGTAGAGCGCGAGAATATTGTACAGTTTGTTGCCGATCAGACAAGAGGAAATGTGCCTCTTATTGTCGGGGCATCAGGACAAACAATTGATCAGTGTCAGCATTTTGCAAAGCTGGCGGAAGCAGTCTCAGCTGACGCCTACTTGGTAGCAATAACACCAAACCTTTATAGCAATCCATCTCAAATTGCACCTTTTTTTCAGGAAATTGTTACTGCTACTGATCTACCAATTATCATTCAGGACCTCCAATTAAACGGTTCTGGCTTGCCTATGCATGTTATTAACCAACTTTGTCAGAGTCTGCCAACGTTGGTTGGCATGAAAATTGAGACCGTACCTGCAGGCCCCAAATATACTAATGTTCGCAACTCATTTGGTGAAGACTTTTTCATCGCAGGAGGATGGGCCGTTCCACAGATGTTAGAAGCATTAGATCGAGGCGTCGATGCCATGATTCCTGAAAGTGCAATGGTAAAAGTGTACAGCGAAATTTTCAGTTTGTATGGCTCCGGCAAGCGTCAAAAAGCACAGGATCTCTTCTGGAAATTATTACCAATATTAGTTTTCGCCAATCAAGATCTGGAAACCTCGATTGCTTTCTTCAAGCGGTTACTGGTTGCAAAGGGCATATTTAGGAGCGAAGTGATGCGATATGACTACGTCTTCGATTCCTACCAAAAACGAATTGCGGATGAATTAATTGCCCATTATTTGGAAATTGAGGATTTTGTTCAGCAGTTGACTTGAGAACTTTGTAATTCAAACAAGGTGAAATTTATAGGATTGATAGTCAGTTCATGATCAGCAAAAAGCCATTTTCAATGGAATAAAGTTAATTTCACCATGAGTCTACCAAGAATGGCTTAGGAGTAACTTTCCAACTCAAACTTTACGACCTTATCCCAAAGCCAGACAATCAGAATGGATAATGAGATTGTCTCAAGCTATAAAAACCATAAAAGGTTCAAAGTGTCATTAATCAACGCGAACAAAAGAAAAAGCCGATAAAATTAAACCGATTGGCAACACAAACTGACCTTGTTACAAGATGACTCCGATTTGTCCTACGATCAATCCATTGATTTGACGGGGTTTCAATATCCTGATTGGCAGTTTGACGGCGAAGACATGATATGTTTAGTTCGAGTTGCATACGATGGTGCCCACAGTTTTCATGACTCAAACCGGATAACGTTTCACCGGATCGAAAACTTTCGTCGTTGGTTACCCTAAGGATAATGCCTGCTACTGTTTTTCACAATTGACAGTGAGGTAGGTTAATACTGACTAGAATACCAGATCAATAATGATTTGAATATGTTGATTCAATCAACAATCTCTAGACCTTAAATAGTCAATCGGGGTAAGATCTGCAAGTTCTGTTCTTGTCAACTGATAATAAAAAAATTCGGAAGTACCATGAATGCTAATAGAAATTTAGTGATTTTTTAGGGTAATTCCAGTGAAAGATACTGGTCAACTAAGGGTAACATGGCGTAGCATCTTCATCTCGCTTGTTCTAATTCCCTTCAATTGCTATTGGTCCATCCAGCGCGGTTTGATCTGGGGTGGACCGCCAACCACTCTTTCGCTTTTTTACAACGTCATTTTTTGCTTGTTCATACTGATAGTACTGAATATCGGTCTGAAACGTCTAATTCCCGGCCTAATACTTCATCAATCTGAACTGTTTATTATTTATACTTTGCTATCAGTAGCAACTGCAATCGGTGGATTTGATACTATCCAGGTTTTGATACAGGTCTTAGCTCATCCCTTCTGGTTTGCCACGCCAGAAAATGAGTGGAAAGAACTCTTTTGGCGACATATCCCACGTTGGCTTACCGTTGATGATGTTGGCGTTCTTAAATCTTACTACCATGGAGACTCAACACTGTATACTGAAAAGTACATCTACGCCTGGCTAAAACCGGTAGCATGGTGGACTGCGTTTTTGACAGTGATGAGTTTTGTTATGCTGTGTATGACATCAATTTTTCGTCGGCAGTGGACGGAGCGTGAAAAATTAAGCTATCCAAATATTCAGTTACCATTGGAGATGACCAAAGAAGTTAGTAGTGGAATTTTTAGTAATCATCTGCTCTGGATTGGTTTTGGGATTGCTGGTGGGTTGAATATGCTCAATAGCTTACATTATCTGATGCCTGCTGTACCGGAAATTCAGCTTTACACTGATATTAGTAATCTATTCACTGAAAAACCGTGGAGCGCAATTGGTCGGATACGGCTTCGCTGTTTCCCTTATGCTATTGGTATTGCTTTCTTTATTCCCCTAGATTTATCGTTTTCGTGCTGGTTCTTTTTTATTTTTTGGAAACTTCAACGTATCTTGGGCAGTATAGCTGGATTTCACAGCCTACCCGGATTTCCTTACGCTGAAGCCCAATCCGCTGGTTCGTATCTATGTATCGGTTTTATTGCACTCTGGTTTTGTCGTCGACACTTTCAGCGTATCTGGAAGTCGATTGTTAGCAAAAGTGAACTCGACGATAGTGAAGAACCAATGTCATACCGGTTGGCAATGACTGGATTTTTACTTGGAACCTGCTTGCTAATCCTATTTGCTCACCGAGCGGGAATGAGGTTTGGTATTGCTGGGGCTTTTTTAGGTATTTATCTTCTACTGTCGATTACGATTACACGGATGCGAGCCGAGATTGGCCATCCAGCACATGAACTCTACTGGCGTGGGCCCGATTCCATTTTGGTTACAATACTGGGACCAAAAGGTATTGGATCATCTAGCTTATCCATCATTGCTCTTTTTTGGGGTTTCACAAGAGCTCAACGTGGTCATGTTATGCCACATCAACTTGAAGGCTTCAAACTGGCTTCACTGATTGATAATAAACGGCGTTTAACCTGGGCCATGATGGTTTCCATCCTAATGGGTGCCCTTGTTTCTTTCTGGATTCTGTTGGATTTATCTTATGAAAGGGGCGCATTACGTCCGAGATGGGGTGGAGAAACGATCCACCGTCTAGAATCGTGGGTCACAATGCCAACTCATACCGATGTACCAGCAACCATTTTCATGGGGTTTGGTTTTATTTTTACCCTTCTGTTGATGGCTAGCAAAACACGATGGCTTTGGATTCCCTTTCATCCGGTAGGCTACCCGATGGGGCCAACTTTTTCGATGGCTTGGCTTTGGTTTTCGTTTTTGCTCAGCTGGGCCGTTAAATGGGTGATTCTCAAGCATGGTGGTTTGGGCCTCTATCGTCGCATTGTACCGTTTTTCCTAGGTTTAATTCTGGGGGAATTTGTTGTCGGTGGCGGTTGGAGCTTAATTGGTGTTTTGTTTCAGATACCAGTTTATGTTTTTTGGCATTAGGCCGCTACAGGTAAGAGGAAATAACCAAGGAATGAAATGAAATCTGACAAATAACCTTCAGTAAAAAAGGGGTTAATGTCGCAAAAATTCGGTAAATTTGCTATCAAACTTGTTGTGGTAGAAGTTTAGACATTCTTGTGGTAAGATGCCGATCCTGCGTGTTTTTAGGATGAAAGGTAATGTGAGTACAATCAGCCTGTTAATAGAGTTGCTATTTTCCATTAGTGGGATGTTAACAACAGCAAATAGATTCTAGCAACAATTTGATTGGTGATTTTCTCAGTAGATAATGTAAAAATACTTTTTTCTGTTGTTAATTAAGTAGTGTAAAAATTAGAATTTAGCTAATAATATTGATTATTGATGTGAGAGGAGAATGTAATGCCATTCAAATTTGCATTTCTAGGTTGCTGGCACAGCCATGCTAAGATGCACGTACGTGAGGCGGCCGCTCATCCCAATGAGGTTGAATTAATAGGTGCTTACGACAGCGATCCAGCAGTAGTGGATACTTGGCGCCATCAATCAGAGATTGTCATATTTCCATCAATTGAGGCGATATTGGATAGTGAAGCCGAAGCAGTAGTGATAGAAGGACGAGTCTTTCAAAATTTGGATTATGCAGAAAAAGCTTTACAAGCCGGCAAGCATGTCTTACTGGAAAAACCTGCCGGTGTGGATTTAGCACAACTGAGAAAAGTCCAAAAATTATCGGTTGATAAGGGCCTTTGCTTACAGATGGCTTATATGTGGCGATACAATCCAGCTATCCATGAGATGATTCGGCTTACCAAAACCGGTGTCTTAGGCGATATTTTCTATTATCGTGGACATATTCCTAAACCAAAATCATGGCATCAAACGATGGAAAGTGAGAACGGTTATTATAAAGGTTCCGTTTATTTTGAAATGGCTGGTCATTTGGTCGACTTAATGGTGGCCATGCTGGGTAAACCCAAGCGGGTACAATCTATTCTCGGCCAACACTACGGTAATAATCGACAACATACCGATAATGCTGTAGTTGTGCATGAATTCGACAATGGGTTGGCTACCATTGATACTGCTTCAATGCACATTGATAGTAGATTCCCTCGACGCATCGAAGTTTACGGTACCAAAGGTACAGCCATTCATACGCCCATTGGTTCGAACAACCTCCATCTGGTTTTGGAACAAGCGGATCAGGGATACAAGAAGGGGCCTCAAGATTTAGAAATTGCTCTGGCTGACGATTTTCCAACCCTACTGCGGGAATTGGCAGACTGCGTTCGTGGACAAAAAATAGCAGATTACACTTTGACTCATGATTTAGCGGTCCAAGAAACATTATTTGCCGGATGTGGAATCACAGATGGAAAAGCGCTAAAACCTGATCATTTACCAGAAATATAGACTTGAAAGCAACAGACAGAGCTAGATTAATTGGTGGTGGTTGAGGCTTAATGTGATAACACCCAAACATTAACTGGAGAAATGCTACTAACCAATAAAATTAGCCAATTTCAGCCTGGTTAGTATAAAAACTAAGATTAATGCTTGTGATAACAAATTGGTTGGCATTAATTGAAAACTTTAGATTTGCCACCGAAAAACGATAATCAGACCAGATTGTTGATTACTTAAGGCTAAGAGGTTTTTGGTTTTCTACTTGGTCAGTAAACATAGATTGATCATGCCAAAAAGATAGCCAGATCAATATTCTATTTACGCTATTCGATTATATATGGCTAATAATGTTTTCATCAAGGACCTAATTCATGAAAAAGTACAAAGTTGCAATTATTGGTTGTGGTGGCATTGGACAAAAGCACGCTCAAGGTGCCGTTGGTTTGGCCGATGTGGAAATAGTAGCTGGCTGTGATATTTCGGCAGAAACTTCACAAGCCTTCAAAGAAAAATGGAAAGATCAATGGCCTGATATCTCCTTGTATAGCGATTACAAAAAAATGTTCGAGGTTGAAAAACCCAATATCGTAACCATCGCCACACCTGACAATCGACATGCTGACCTAGTGGTGGCCGCAGCTAATGCTGGTGTTAGGGGCATTTTTTGCGAAAAACCGCTGGCAACTAGTCTGATCGATGCAGACCGGATGATTGCAGCCTGTGACAAAAACGGAACTATACTGTCAGTTGACCACACTCGACGCTTTACTCCGCTCTGGCGCCACCTCAAAGCACAGATCATTGATGGTGGTGAAATTGGTGAATTACAGTATATCGATGGTCGGTTAAGCGGTAAACGTGGCGGGATTTTCCGCAATGGAACCCATCTGATCGATGCTATCTGCTATTTAGCAGGTTCTCAGCCAGAATGGGTTTTCGCCGAACTCGAGAAAGGTTACGAACACCACACTGAATATCGTGGTGATGGGGGACGAACACCTTCATTAGAGCCATCTGCTAGTGGTTATATTCACTTTGCCAACGGGGTACGTGGATTTTATACTGGAACATCCAAGAATACCGCTGGACCCAAATGGCGATTTGAGATCATGGGTAGTGAAGGTTATGTTTCAATCGAGAAAGAAGCAGTACTCCATAAAGGAAAAAACTCAGAAGTTATCGTAGCACCAGAGTGGGAAATTTCGGGTATACCACTTGGTGTTAGAGAGCTAATTCAAGCTGTAGATTCAGGCGAGGAGGTAGCTTCGCCCGGACGATCGGCTCTCAATGTGGTGGAGGTGATTTATGGATTTTTTGAGTCACAGAAGCAGGATAATGCCAAAGTTTATCTACCTTTGCCCCGAGGATAGGAGGTAAATTATGAGCGATTACCCTTTTGAAGTTTGCGTTAATGCGAAAACGCATATGGTCGTTGAAAGCCAAACTGGACGATATTTGGGCGGTGTTGGTAGCAATGGCCAACGCTCTTGGGTATTTCCATTTTATACGCCAGCTGGACATACGGTAATTCAAGAGTATGCTTTTGATCATCCGTTTCACAACGGATTTTATGTTGGACAGAGTCCGGTAATTGTTGGTGAGCGCGAAGGACAGTTCTGGCATTACGCCGGATTTAAGACTCGTCCATTGAGCGGACGAGTTAATGCACCCAAAAAACCGGAAAGTGAAGAGCACGAAAATGGGGTTCAGTTTCGGCTGAAAAATGTCTGGCTGGATGAAAACGAAGAGCCACTTATTGATGAAATCCGTACCGTCAATTTGTTCGCCGTCGGGGATGCCACCATCTGTGATATGACTAGTCAGAAGATAGCGACTTATGGCGCTGTTGAATACCCGCAGACCAAGTTTGGTAGTATCGGTATCCGTGTTGAACCAAGACTTTTACCGGTGATGGGTGGCGTTATAATAGCTGACAATAACCGTCGTGGTGGTGTAGAGGTAGTACATGAAGGCGAGTCCGACTTTTTGGCCTATGAAAATCACCTGTCTGGACATGGATATTTTGGTGTCATGATGCATATTTTGGACACTGGCATTCGTGGGCCCTGGTTTATTCGCAATTATGGTATGGCTCTTTTCAATCCGACTTGGACACAGTCAATATCGATAGCTAACGGGGAGTCGTGGACGGTCAGCTTGAGAGTGGTGGCTTACGATGGTCAATTGACAGCCGAGCGGGCACAAACTTGGGTCGCTATCTAAGGCCGCAATAAAATGACAGTAAATAAGATAATTCATCCCCAAGATCCGCTGAAAATTGCCTTGATTGGTGCTGGTGGTCGGGCTCGAGGCCATTATTGCCCCTTATTCAAATTTCTTCAACCGTGGATTGAGGTAGTGGCGATATGCGATCCTGTCCAGGAAAACAGTGATACTGCAGCTGAGATAATGGGGGTGCCAGCGTATTATGATATTCACCAACTGGTGAAGGATAAACCAATGGAAGCAGCATTGGTGGTGACACCGATTCCTTCCCACTATTCCATTTCTGTTTATCTTTCTAGTCACGGTATTCACAACATGTGCGAAACCACTTGGTGTAACACACTAGGTCAAGCTCGTCACATGATACAAACAGCTGAGAACAATCGGGTAATTGTTCGTGTGGCTGAGAACTTTTTTCGTTTTTCTATTGATCGGTTTGCTCAAACAGTCAGGGATAGCCATTATCTGGGATCGATAGAAAGAATCTTCAGCTACAATGACCATACTGGCTATCACAATAACTCCAGATGGATCGCCTTTGCCCAGTCCCATCCACGGTGGGTACAATCTATCGAACATTCAATGCAAACTGTTTCTTTTTATTCTTCACCACAAAGGTTTCACCAGAATGAGAACTTTAGAGCTCGTTATTTCGGTTTCGATCAAAATTTATTAGTTGTTGATTCAGCTTCTAATATCAAGGGATTTCTAGGAAGACAGTCTAGGCCGGGTCATACTGAGTGGCAAGGAGAATATGGTACTTTAGTATATCGGCCTGAAACAGCCGAGTTGCGTTACTGTTCTGAAGCTCGACGGCATCAGGTTGAAAGTCCAGTCCGGAAAGGTGGCGGTAAAGCTGATCAAGTCTATCCAGTAGAAAGAGAGATGGGCTCAGCAGGTCAGTGGTTGCGGACATATTGTCAAACAGATGATGGCTTAATTGAATATATCAATCCACATCGTCTTGATGGTTATCGGGAAAAGAATATGGGCTACAACTGTGCTATTGCCGATCATGTCAGTGATTTTTGTCTAGCAGTACGTGGGTTGAGAAATAGCGAATTTGATGAGCAAGATGCATTGATGTCATTAATGATGGAAGTTGGTGCTCAAGAGTCGGCTCTTAACCAAGGTAAACGGATTCAGTTACCAATTGATGGCGAGACCGAAACCGACGCTCGAACTTATCAGGCGCTAAGACATCAATACGGGGTTGATCCAATGGACATTGAAGCTATGCTAGCCATTAGCTATCCAAAACCCTAATAGTAGCAAATCTGCAGATAATACCTAGAGACCCTAGAACCATACTCAATCGAATTGAATATGGTAAAACCATAGCTGAAAAAATAGAGAAATCGTGGAGTCTTCTGATAGGTAGCTTATTTAATGAGTCAGAAACGATTAGCAACTAGAAAACTAACTCAAAAAAATTAACTGGTTGATTAAAATTATGCTGGTTCTATTCCCTATCGATGGCGATCTGAGTCTGGAAGGCGTTTTTTAAATGCCAAATAGAGAACGATCAGAGTACTTTTGATATTTATTCAGATATTCACTTTTTATTAATTCAAACTCAAGTTCCGTAATTATTCCTTCATTTTTTAATTCTATAAATTTGGTGATTGAATCATTAATTTCAGCCTTTTTTTCCCTTCTATATTGTCTTTTTTTCTTAGAACGAGAAGAAGCAAATAATGAAACCAAGAGCAAACTACTCATAATAATTATTTATCCTAGACAAATTATATTCTGCTGTAACAAAAACAACAGCTACCTTAGGGCGTTCAATTCAATGTTGATTATGGAAAAGTTTTGCCAAACTTCTAAACCACAATTTCGATTTTTATAATGATAAGAAGAAATTTTATCTCTATCCAGCAAAAGTTCCATATTATTTTCACTCTCAAATTTTCTCAAGATTGAGAAATGGTCTTAACGATAAAGTGTTAAGCCGATGAAATACTACTAAATATCTGGAAGATGTGCAAACACAAATCAATCTAATAGCAAGGTTCGAAACCAAATTTATTTTGACCGTTCCATGGACTGGGCTCTTAATTTTTTTACTAATGTCTATCACCCATAATCGATTGTCTGCGTTTGACACTGTACCAAAAAATATCGGATATCCTTTCTCGGACTTTCAAGCACTTTCGGCAAGGGAAACACTCAATATGTTGTGTTCCTGTATACCAATTCTTGGGCTTAACATCTGGTAAGATTCTTTGTCAGATATTATTTGGGCTTTATCTAACTCCTTCTGGTTGAATTTAAATTCTTCAATCAAGGAAGCCGCAGAGCATTGAGTATACTCAATCCGTAATGACTCCAAAAATGCCTCATACTCTACGATTTTTAAGTGATCGTGGTAGCCGAGCTGGTTCTGCTGTTCGAGTAAGGCCTGTATTTTTGACTCTTGGTGTAAGCTTTCAAAATCGTCCGACCTCGTCGGCAAAAATGCTAGTTCTGTAACATATCCTAGTTTATTAGTCTTACTTTTTAGAAATATCTTGAGTAGTTGCGGCGTTCTTCCACCAATAGTATCTTTGACTAATTGAGCTAGGCGAAGTAGGTGCTCTTTCGCTTCAAAGTCGGTGAATTTATCGGATTCGAAGTCGGAGTTGTAGGCTTCAATATAGTCTTTTGATATTACTTCTTTCGCCAAAAGCACTTGGTATAGATAGTTTATATCAAGATGGATGTCAGAAGATGTTTTCAAGGTTTTCATTTTTGCTCCTTCAAATACAGTTAAGTCGGTTTAGCAGAAAACTGATCCTACTATTCCCATAGTCGCAAAAGGAGTGCCAATGTTAAGTCATGTTAAATTCCTTGTTGGCAATTAGACTTTGATTTTTTGCTTTCCTTATTCCCTGACCAAAATCTTAGCAATGACTTGATTAAGAACGTCAATACAAAACGGATGAGCACACGTTTAACGTTGTCTTCTTATCTACTGTATTTGAATTTTTTGCGGGAGGAGGAAAATTTTTCGCTAGGTACTGTCGGTGTTGTCTTTTTTCTTCTCGATGGAGAGGGACGTATTCTGTTTGTTGTTTCTTTTCTGAATACAGCCACCAGATAAGGGTAGATTAAACTGTCAGTTCAAAGATGTTAAAATCAACAAACCCAGTTTCTAAGACCTAAACATCTCCATATCCATTAGCTGTACGCAGAACATCCTGCGAAGCATCACGAATAAGAGAGCCCATGGAATGTTTTTATCAAAACGGATCGAATATCGGCATTTACAATTTTTAATGGCGCAATGTGCTAAGTTAAGTGTATATATCCAAACTATTGAATCCTACCTAGAAGAGCATAATAAGATTTACGTATTCTGCAAAAAGTTAATTAGATCTTGATTTTTAATAAAATCCTCTACTAGCTCGGTCGTCTTCTGATTCCAGCCGCCCTTAATCCAACAGGTTTGACAGTCACCTATTCGAAATACGACTTTTCCTGCATAAGGGTAGTGTGTAACCTGATGATTAAATTCTCTTTTTTGTGGTTGAGTCATATACTTTTCTGTCAAATCATTATTATTAGCTAGATCACCTACCAAAATCAAAGACATCGGTAAGCCTTTAATTGTTTCGATATCTAGATGCATATGGCTAATCAATAAACGACTCTGATAATTAAATGACCTAATAGTTTGGCATAAACGACTAGCTATTATTGGGTCACCCATAACTAACACATCTGTTGATGGATGATTATGAAATTGGGTCGGGAGCAGAGTTTTTTCTTGCTTGCTTTGTGGCTGAAATCTTTTGATCTTTTGACCGAAATTGCCAGTGCTAAGGAGTTATTTTCTTGGGATACTGATAGTTGGGAGGCAAGTGCTTTTGATGCTGCTGGTACAGGCACTGGGACTAACTTCGACTTAGATTTGGGCACAGGATATATGCTGCATGTTGGAGTGGATAGCAACTGGAATATCACCGGATCACCATTGTCAGCGGCGACCGATATAACGCTAGTCTCGGGCTTAAACCTGATCGGTGTGCCTCACCCAACAGGCTTGACCGCCAAAAGCATTTTGCCAGTTATTTCCGGTGGTCAGATTATTACCCAGTGGGATGCTACGACTCAGTCTTGGAAATCAGTTTTCGATATCGGAGACAGTACAATTCTAGGCCAGGATTTCAACTTGAGCACTAAACAGGGTTATTTTCTTCAAGTTAGCCAAAATAGTACTTGGACACCAGCCGTGGTTTCTTCCGCTCCTCAGGTCAGAATTGCTGAAAGTCAGATAGCGCCGCCTCTAGAAATCGTCAGTCAGATCCAGCATCAGATGGTGGCTAACTTGACCTCAACTTCAGCCACTATTGCATTTCTTACCGATGGCATGGGACGCAGCCAGTTGCGCTGGAAGTTGAATGCTAGTAATACTTGGCAGGCGATAGATAGCAATCAACCAATGAATACTAGTAGAATCCATAATCTACGTATGTTAGAACTCAAGCCAGAGCAATCTTATTTAGTTCAAGCTGAAATTACTGACCAAAACGGAGCTATCAAACATAGCCCAATAATGAGTTTTACAACTTCGGCTGTTGGTACCGGACAACCCAAGGTGGTTTATGGTAAAGTAATTGGGCTAGACGGTCATCCTAAAGTTGATGAATTGGTTGTTTTGACCGCGACGGAAGCACAACCGCTACTAGCTCAAACTGACAGTCAGGGCTATTGGCAACTTAATTTGGGGAATATGAAAACAGATACTGGCCATCCTTATACTATTGGAGATGAAGTACATCTTTCTGTTTTGGGAGAAGATATTATTCACCGACAGATGGTTGAAGATTCGCCAATTCAACAGTTGACGACGCTCCGCTACCAGCAAGATATTACCGGACATTCCACCACTGCCTCCGGGCCCCAGCAGAGCGATCTAGGTCAAAATTATCCTAATCCTTTTAATCCAGAGACTTGGATTCCCTATCAACTTCATCAGCCTGGTCAAGTCTTGCTGGAGATATACGCCAGTGATGGCCAATTGATTCGACAGATTAATCTTGGTATGCAGTCGGTTGGCTACTATACTACTCGGGATCGTGCCATCTACTGGGATGGTCGAAATAAACAAGGTGAATGGGGGACCAGTGATGTCTATTTTTATCGACTGGATCAATCAATAAAGTCCGAAAAATGCTGGTGCTTAAGTAGGGAGGATTAAAAATGAAAGTTACCTTCAGATTAATAACTTTGATTTCGATGTTCCTTGGTTTCCAGACCTCACTACTAGCTTTATCATTTGATGACATTACTGTTAGCAATCTAACCAGTTCTTCGGTCACTCTTTCTTTCTTTTCGGATAGCAGTGTGTCGACAAATGTCAAATACGGTACTGACAGTGAGGCTTTGACCGCAGCTAGCCCTGACACAGCCTCAAAATTTCACACCTTTCAGTTGAGTAATTTGACCGCTACTACACTTTACTATTTTGAGATTACTTCTGGAGGAGTTTCCTATAAGGATGATGGCGAGTTTTATACTTTTCAGACTGCACAAGTTGCCATTGGTACCCCCTATATTGTCTATGGAACAGTCGATGATGGAACTTCAGCCCTGAGTAGTACTTATGTCAAGCTGGTCACCCATCAAAATGGAACTGCATCTTCTCCGCTATCAGCCATCACTGATAGCAATGGACAATGGAACCTAAATTTGGGCAACCTCAAATTGACCGATACTGGTGGAGTCATAAACTATAGTATTGGTGATTTGCTTAGACTTTCTGTTTTACAAGTAGATAGTAGTACCTTTACACAAGATTTTTCCGTATCTGGCTCTAGTCCGCAAGCTTTGGATTTGACGGTAGGTAGCAACAGCTATTCGTTACCAGCCGATGTAAGTGTTAATCACTTATTCCCCAAAGTAAATAGCTTGGCCAATACGTCTTTTGATGCCTCGGCCGTACAAACTGCACTCAACGGAGCAGCTAGTTTCGAAGCTTTCGTCCAAGCTCTATTTGGAATCAACCCGCCTAACAGCTTACAACTAAGCCAAATTAAAGTGGCTATTTCTTGGGTTAAGGATGAAAATCAGCCATATCACTTACCTTTCACCGTTGAGGCTAGTAGTTTAGCAACGGAGTTGGGAATGTCTCAGTCGAGCGTTGAAATAGCCTTGAATCAGGCGGCCACGTTTACAGATTTTGCTACTGCTTTATTCAGTGGCACTCCAACTAACCAAGAGATAACCCAACTTGATCAAGCTATCCAAGATGCCACTCTGGTTGATTTTAGTGTAGCCGCTAAACTGCTTAATTTTGATGCTAGTTTCACTACTTTATTGCTGAAGAAAACTTTGTTACAAAAAGCTTTGGATGTTCATACGGATAGTAGTGGGAATACTGATTATGACAAAGTAGCTCAAGATTTGGAAGGGATAACACGTAGTAACTTGAAGGAAAAGCTAGCTATTAGCCAAGCCGAGTCTACCTTTACTGTTAGTCTAGTGCAAGGGTTAAATATAATTTCTCTACCCAACCGCCCTGATACAAGTCTGACAGCGTTCAGCTTGGCACAACAAATTAGTAATATTGATACTGATGTCAGTATCAATTTTGTTATTCGAATGGATCCTACTAGCCAAAAATTTAAAGCCTTTGTTCCTGCGATTGATCAGGATCCCGAAAGTGTTCACAATTTCTCTATTGATGGCGGACATGGCTATATTGTCAACATCACAGATGCGGATTTTGCTAATAACGCTACTAGGTCTTTAGCCTTTTCTGGCCGTATCTGGGTGGATGGCTTAACTGCACCAGCAGCTGAATCAGATAAAAATTGGGCTTTTGTTATCGATAGTCCTACGCCATTGCAGTTAGGTAGTCGTCAACCCACTACTTACCAATTAATTGAGCGTCATTTGAGAGGCCATTCAAGATCCAGTTCACAATCCTCACATATCCGTTGGCAAGGCCAAATCAATCAGCTCAGTCGGCTGAGAATAGCCTTGGTCGATCAGAATAGACAATCTGTGGTCACAGAGGGAGATCAACTGAAATTGGAGATTTTTGATCAAAAAGGACAGTTAATGGCCTTTTCAGACATGAATATTACTGGACGAGAGGCCGAAGCGGGTCTGGTTCAGATTGATCTGCGGTTGAATCCTATCCCTACTACCACCAGATTGCTACCTAACTATCCTAATCCTTTTAACCCTGAAACTTGGATTCCCTTCCAATTGCATCAAAGTTCAGCCATCACTATCCAGATCTACGATGCAGATGGGGCAAGGGTTCAAAGGCTGGACTTAGGGCAACTTCCAGCCGGTCTTTATCATAGTACTGACCGAGCCGCATATTGGAATGGTCTAAACCAATTCGGGGAGCAAGTGGCTAGCGGAGTCTACTTTTACCAACTGAATCTAGACGACTATCGACAAACGCGTAAGATGGTGATCCTGAAGTAATCTTTTTGTCTAGTACTGACCCAAAATTTATAAATAGTAGTTGTCAGATAATTAGAATCTGATAGTGATGGTAGCGTCCCATTAAATGAGTCAGGTAAAAAAAATAGAACGACAATTTCGACTAAGTTCAGATGAGATTGAACAATGGAATCGAGATGGCTACTTGGTTCGACAGAATGTCTTTAGTACTGAAGAAAACCACGCGCTGTATCAAGTGGCAGAAGATATTGTCGATGACAAACGCCCCTTTCCTTTGGCTCATGTTGACCGAAATGCCTTGATTAAAGAAGGGAAAGCCCAAGGTGGCGGCATTTATGCTATGCATAAGCTGCATTTCCCTAGTAATTACTGTTCTGAGTTTTTGGAACGGACACGCGACTCACGCTTGACCGACCCATTAGTGGATCTGATCGGCCCCGATATTTTAGGTATCAATACTCTATTCCTATGGAAAGCGCCCAAAATCGGTCTAGGCTTCCCTTGGCATCAAGATAAATTTTACTTTCGTAGCCGCTTCCGCACCAAAACTACGGTTGGAACATGGACAGCCTTTGATGCTGCTGATCAAGGAAACGGTTGTTTATACGTTATTCCCGGTAGCCACAGGGCAGACATCTTCCAGCATGATGATCTTGATGGTCCACAACAGCAGGAGTTCAAATTGGCACGTGGTGTTAATGATGAAGATGGGATCCCCGTGGAAGTTGAACCTGGGTCAGTAATTTGGTTTCACAGCCATTTGTTACATAAAAGCACTGATAATCATAGTCAACGTTTTCGGCGTAGCTTTGTGGCTCATTATCTGAGTGCTCAGGCTGAATGGTCAAGTCCAGAAAAGATGGGGCGGGGGCAACCTGTAATGTGGGTTCGAGGTCGAACTTATGCCGATAAAATTCATCCAGCCCAAATGGACGTATTACCAATGCCTTGGTAATTAACCAACCATCTGTAAAGCGTATTACTAACAACTCAAAGAAATTAGCTACAAATTGTACAAATTGGTTGTGTAGGGCATATTGTAAATACGGCTAGAAAAAACCTGACTTCAAATAGCAGAAAGTAAGTTTCGATCTAATTCATATTTAGGACTAAATTTAGTCCTGTTAACTAGTTAGTCGATTGGACATGTGATGCTTGTTTTTCAATTGAATTTTTAATATACTTTTTTTCAAAACGATTATGTCATTGTAAGAAAATAGCAGTCTAATTTTGATGCGAAAATTTGGTTTAATTTTACTGACAGTCCTGTTGTTAGTCGGATGCGAATTAGCCGACGTGATGCGACAAGAATACTTAGCCTCTGGAACGCAACCTAAATTTGAAAAAATAATATGGGACAAAGACGGTTCCGAGATGGCTTTGATACCTGCGGGTTCCTTTGAGATGGGGGACTCGAAAAATGAGCCAGAAAATTGGATGAAACGATCAAGGCCAGTACATACGGTGCAATTGCGTGAGTTCTATATGGATATTCATGAAGTGACTGTCGGTCAGTTCATGAATTTTGTCAATCAAAGTGGCTATCAATATAGTGGCAATTGGGATGATGTAGCCAAATTTTCTCCAGATGACAACTATCCAATGGTACAGGTTAATTGGGACGATGCTACTGCCTATGCTAAGTGGGCCGGTAAGAGATTACCAACGGAAGCAGAGTGGGAATATGCTGCACGTGGTGGATTAGTAGGGAAACGGTATCCTTTAGGCGACGAACTAACGGATGATGATGCTAACTGGATCAACACAATGATAGGTAAAGATCGATGGAAATATTGTTCGCCAGTAGGCAGTTTTGAAGCTAACGGCTACGGGTTATACGATATGGTTGGCAATGCGTTTGAGTGGTGTGCAGACTGGTATAGCGAGAATTACTATAGCCAATCTCGGGTTGACAATCCTCAAGGACCGAGTACAGGAGAATTTAGAGTAGTGCGTGGTGGCTTTTGGAGTAACTATGCAAGTGTCTTATGGCTGGCCTACCGAGACAGTATAGCTCCATTTAATAAGATTGACGACCTTGGTTTTCGTTGTGTAGCCGAGATGCCAAAATGGGAATCTAATTAATCGTATTCCTCCTGCGACAATTTTTACCAAGTTATGAATTCTTTCCTCCAGATTGACATATTCGTAGTTATTTCACTGGAGTGTTTTGAATACCTATATTCAAACTATACCCCAAACTATCGGTAACTTTCGTCTGCTAATAGACTAGGTTGATTCCTGTCTTTGAACTGTTTTTAAAACTTTGCTCAGGCCAATATCTTTGACTTTCTTCCCTAAGACTGGCAACATTAACCAGAATCTGTTGTACGTCGTATGTTTTATTACCACAAATCATGGATGTCACTTTTTCACATCTTAGCTAATCAACCAAAAACTACTTAGTCTTTTAATGCTTTTGTTTTTATGTTCATTTTCTAATGTACCAGTTACAAGCGAAAACTGGAAGGTCATATTCTCCATTTCGAAAAAAAACAGATAAAAGAGACAAAAAGAGAGTAATAAATATATGAGCGATTCAAAACAGCTATACGAAGGAAAAATCAACGAAACGCGAGAAGAAAGGGAAGCTCTTATTGAAATAATGACTTCTCTTTCAAAAAAACATACATCCGCTATAGAAGAAGCACAGCATATGAAATTTCTAGAGATGAAGATAGCCAGCGAATTTGCCAGTCAAGAACAAGAGCAGGCATATGAAAATCTTCTTCTAGAAAATGCTCATGCCAAATCAGCATTTAACGCTGGCACTTTTCATACCGTACTCAGCATTCTTAATTTAGCTTATGACATCTTAAATTATGATGCTTTATCCGATGATATTGATTGTGCTAAATGCTACTTGAGATCAATTACCAAGGATTTAGACGCTGAGGTTAGAGGTTTTCTAGTAGAATGTCCAGAACATTCCAGTAAATCAAAAAAATAATATGAGTTTGCCTGAAGTGATTTTAGGATGCCGTTGGGACTGAATTTCTAAGGATCAATATCTTTGTCATTGACTGAACGTACCTTACGGTGTAGATAATGACTAAAAGAAAAACCACATATCCTGTCAGGTCATATACCTTCTGTTGATTATTTGCGCGGTATGCCTGTACCGAAGATGTCGTTTGATAATTAGCTGAATTAGATACCTTAGCTTAAGCGGCAACTGTGCTAATAAATTACTTGTCGGTTTCGATGGCGGGTTTGTTTAATTAGAACAAAGTTTCTTGTTCCTGCTTCGGTTAATTGGTTAGATAGGAAAAACTATTACCATCAAATTAACAAAGATAATTTGAATATAATTGATCTCATGGGGGCAGAATTTATTATGATTTTACCCACAGCACTTTCCGAACAACAAGTACAACATTTTAAAAAACACGG
>CAYVHK010000067.1:0-21151 GCA_964451145.1 uncultured bacterium
GTCGGCAGACTGTTCCATAAAACATCGATGGTCGCAACTGGAATATCTTGTTCTGGCACTGACATAGTGATGATCGCATTTTGACCTTCATTGTCGGCATAACGCAGTTCGATATTCGACTGTCCAGGTTGAATTGAGATTACCGCCTCTACTGGTTGTCCCAGATAGTAGAAATCACCGCTGTCGCTACTAGACTCAAATTCTAGATCTGCTGCACGCAACAACGCTGTTGAATTCCCTTCATCATCTTGAAAATCAACCCAAACAGATATTGTCTCCCCAGATTTCCCGACTCCATCTAGCAGTTCTTGGCCCGATTGCAACATCGACAGTTTAAGCTCGCTGGCACTTTGCCCCAGCGTCAGGTCCCCAATTAAGGCTTTTTGCTCTAGGTGCTCTTCATCTACAGTTAATGTTTTTAGAGCAATTGGACGCTTACCTTTGAAGGCAACAATTTGAATCTCATCTCCCAATGCTGCTACACGGCCGTTGTTAAAGTCAGCGTAGGCCAATTGATAACGGCCTTCGTTTTTGGTCGTTGTCTCCAGTCGAACTCCTGTTTCTAAATTCTGGGCTCTGACTGTTAGACCATTAAGCGTTGGGATATTTTTGTTAGAATCAATCTTTCCACCAACCGAGAAAAATGAGACAACACCGTAAGCGAAGGCATTAATAGCAACCGATTGCTGTCGATCGGGATTGACAACAACCACGTTCCGATAACCAACCTGATTATCTTCACTTGAAGGGGTTTTTACCGTAACTCGACCCGCTTGAGGATCAAAATCAGTAACCTCAGCCAGTTTGCCCCCAATTTTAATTTCTAAACCCTGACGAAAATTAAAGCCCAGAATAACGACTTCGTCTCCGCCTTCTACTCCTCCTTTCGGAAATCTGTGAACTGAATTCCCTTCTTGATCCGTTTCCAGTAATTCTTCGAAAACATCAGTAATTAGAGGTTGTGGAAAATTAACCTCTTTGAGAGGTGGGTTTATATCATTTTGAGTCCAGGCTAACAGGGGAAACAAAAGCGATATGCCACTAATCAGCAAGACAAAAGCTGTTACGATTCTACGTAAGGAATTAATCTGTCGTCCGTTTTGCAAAGTACACACCCACAAAAGTCTAAGTTTTGGCCTCGATAGGAAGAATTAAATCAAGCAGGGCAAAGCCATTATATCAACAGTCATAACCAAACACAAGCGTAAAGATCGATAAGTAGCGTTGTTAATAATATCGATGCGACCATTATAGGAAATTGGCCACCAATAATGATACAATAAATAACAATCGACAAAAGTCGTGGAGAGTTGAACAAATGGAAAAGATTGGACTGGGTGTGATTGGCATTAACCCGACAAATATGGGGTCAACAATGAGCCTATTGGCAAATGAGTCAAGTTTGAGATACGAATTGCGAGCTGTTTGTGCCAAAAGGGAAGATGTTCTGGCAAAATATGCTCAGGATTTAGGGGTTGACTACTGGACTACTGATTACCAGAAATTGGTGGAGAGAAAAAACCTAGAAGTTGTTGCTGTGTATTCACCAGATCATCTCCATTTTGAACATTGCTTAGCTGCCATCAAAGCCGGCAAACATGTTATCTGTACTAAGCCAATGGTTACTAGTTTGGTGGATGCTCAAAGCTTGGTTCAAGCTGTCAAGACAGCCGGTGTCAAGTTTTTAGTCGGACAAACTATGCGTTTTGATCTTCAGTTCCTTTCCTTACAGAAAATGTTTGAAGACGGAGAGCTTGGTGAATTGATGGCTTCCGAAGCTCACTATGTCCATGATATGAGGCCTGTTTACGAATTTACGCCTTGGAGACGAGATACCCCTCAAGATCTGATGTTTGGTGGCGTTGTTCACCCGGTTGATATTTTGCGTTGCTTCTCCGGGGACGTGGTGGAAGTGCATGCATATGGTGGCCAAGGTCAACTGACTCCGGAGTTTCCGTTGATGAATAATTTTTTTCTCAACCTCAAATTTGAGAACGGTCAAATCGCTCGGGCGATGGGACTTTACGATATTGTCCATCCACCAATGCCGATGATGCAAGTGACTTTATACGGAAGCAAGGGGACAGTTAGAGCTGATTTCACTGACAATGAAACAGGATCTTTATCTGCTATCTGGGATAAAATGCCAGTTAAACGGCCAATGAACATGACATTTCCACCCGAAGTCGATACCAGCGTCTATGGGCATGGACAAACCGTCATTCGGTATATGAATCATTTTCAGGATTGTTTGGAGTTTGATCTAGAACCGTGTCCCAATGTTGTCGATGGTGCCAAATCGGTAGCTGTTGGTGTAGCTGCTTGGGAATCCATTCAGACAGGGCAACCGGCCCAAGTTTTTAATGATTTTTAGCGATCAAACATTGTCTTAGATAATGCTAAGGTTGATTCTTTTTTTACTCTGGTTCAGTTTTCTTTTCACTCTTTTGATACATTCGCAAACCGAGTGGGAATCGAGCATCACAGCCAAAAGTAGTGTAGAATCTAGTCTTCCTCAAATTCTTACCTTTGCTATGAAACAACAAGCAACCACGGGTTTCGACCAGCATATCGATCAAATCGCCTCTTCCTCACCAGTTTCGCCCATTAATTTGGATGTCTTTTTTCCTTTAGACAACCAGCTTGTTTCGCGTTTGGTAACGGACACTCAGCCGATTTCGCTGACGCATAGTTGGTCATTCCAACTTCGAGCTGACAATGACGGTGGGACATTGACTTGGAATATTAGTCAACTGCCTAGATTGGCCAGTGTCAAATTAAGAATTCCTATTACTGGTTTGGAAATTGATATGCAAAAGCAGTCAATTTTTGATTATATTGCTACACATGGTAGTTACCACACATATATTATCAGCGTCGAGATGCCAGTACCACGGCCTAGTAATTTACAACCTCAATATTTGGCCGTAAACGAAGATTCAGCTAATAATCCGCTAATACTAACGGCTACTATCATTGATAATTCACTACTGACTTTCGCCATTATTAGTCAGCCAACTTACGGAAAATTGAGTGGTTCCCCCCCCAATTTAATTTATCAACCTAACGCTAATTTTTTTGGTTTAGACCAATTAACCTTCTCAGTTGTTGCTAGTAGCTCGCTAGGCCAAACAAATAAAACCGTGTCTCAGACCATTTCGATTACGGTTCGCCCACAACCTGACATACCCATTGCTAAGCATCAAAAAGCTGACCTATTAATAAATACTTCTAGAACTATCGAATTGCAAGCCATTGACCCAGACGGGGATCAACTTTCATATACCATTTTGACCCAACCTAGCCACGGTCAGCTATTGAATACCAGCGGCTCAACAGTAACTTATACCGCCAACACTGGATTTGTAGGAAAGGATCAATTTACTTTTCGAGCTAGTGATGGTCAACTAATCAGCGAATCAGCTACTGTTTCTTTGGAAGTGGTAAATGATCCGCCACCGCAAAATTTATCTTGGTCTCCTAAACCACTAGCCTTAACAGAAGATAGCCAGATCAATATCCAACTGTCAGCCCAAGACCTTGATCCATTGACTAGAATTGAGTTGCCAGTTAAACATTATAGGGTGGTCAAGCTACCATCTCATGGCAAAATAACTGGGCTTGACCAAACCTACAGGTCAAGCAGTGGCCAAATCGTCTACATTCCCGATCCAAACTTTCCTACCGGTTGGACAGATGGGACTGATGACTTTAGTTTTGTAGCTAACGATGGTCATTCCGATAGTGGCGTCGAAATTATAACCATTATTGTCCAGCCTCAACCTGATGTTCCTGTAACTCAACACCAAGAATATCAATTGGCTGAAGATACCAGTATCCCAATCGAATTGAAAGGGTCCGATGCTGATGGCGACCAATTAACTTACCAAATTGTTAGTAATCCACTGAAAGGGCACCTGTTGGGCACTCCGCCATTTCTACTGTATATGCCCAACAAAAATTTAGCCGGCTATGATAATTTCACCTACACTGCTACTGACCCAAATAACTTAACCAGTTTACCAAGCACTATATCTTTCAACATAACAGCAGTCAATGATTTACCAGTATCCCATGATTTATCCTTCATGGTTCTAAAAAACGTACCCAATAACCGGCTACAATTATCTGCTACAGATGTAGACGGAGACTCTCTGAGAGCAAATATTATATCGTTGACTAACGCTGGCCAATTGGAACTGGATGGCAACGTAGCCATTTATTCACCTGCACCCAATTTCTCAGGAACAGATAGCTTCACTTTTAATTTCAACGATGGATTGGCCAATAGCCAAACCGCTACTGCTAGAATTACCATTGGTAGTAAATCTTTATCACCGGTAGATCCATCAGTGGGCCATCAGTCAACAATCCTTCTTGAGCTTGGTATTATTGAGATTATATTACCACCGGTTTCCGACCCTACCCTCAACCAGATGTCAGTCAGTATAGCGCAGTCTGATTTTCAAGCCTTAAAAACTGCCGAGACTGAAACCGAGAGGAAAGCTGTTACTGAAGCCGTTGTCGAGCAACTAAAGAAAACTGACCTATCTAATTTAAATGATACAGCTGAAATCGAAATCAAGCGAGAACTACAGAGAGGTGTTGGTCCTATAGTATCAATTGAGATTAAAACTGACTTTAATACTAAGAAGACGGATTTTCAGGATGCTCCTTTAACAATCAGACTGCCTCAAATCGGTCTTGCAAACTCACTAGTGTTGGCCAATCATATGGGAGCTGAACTAATACCGACAGCAATTGAAAACACTGCCAGAGGCCCTGTACTGGTCGGTCAGTTAAAGCACTTAAGTTTGGTGTTTAGCATAGTCAATACACCGCCAACAGCTAACTCTCAAACTGTTCAGATGCTTGAAGATTCGAGTCTAATAATTACTCTGACTGGTCAAGACTCAGATCAAGATGATATTAGTTTAGTTATTGATCAATCTCCTACCAAAGGTTTGGTGTCTAATCTTCAAACTACCGAACAGGGGTTGCAAGTCACTTACGAACCTCAGCTGAATCAAAACGGAAGTGACAGTTTCACCTTTCTGGCTAATGATGGGGCTATTAATGGCTTACCAGCAAAAGTGGAAATCATCATCCAACCAATCGATGATCCACTCATTGTCAAGAACACAAATCAAACGGTACAGGAAGACACCCAACTGACGATTACGCCCGAAGTTATCGATGTAGATGGCGATACATTGACTTTTACAATTACCACACCACCGAAAAACGGCAATCTAACATTTAGCGAAGGGCAATATCATTACTTGCCATCAACTAACTTTTTTGGCAAAGATAGTTTTTATTATCAAGTCAGCGATGGTACAACTACTAGCCAAGTTTCAACTGTTTCTATTGAGGTTTTGAGTGAATTGGAGGCACCCATCTTAGCTGAAATAAGGGACCGCAACATTCTAGAAACCAATCATAGAGAAGTGATTCTACTATCAGCCACCGACGACTTCTTACTTAATAGTAACGAACTAACAAATGAGTTGACTTTTACAGCATGGAGTGCTGATAGTCAATTAATTTCTGTCTTAGTATTGGGCGACCAACTCAGCTTAGTACCGACCGTCGGTAGATATGGTGAGACGACCATTTACGTAACCGTTACTGACGCTGATAACTTGACCGATAGCCAGTCATTCAAAGCCTCAGTTCTACCAGTCAATGCCAAACCAGAGACAATGGACTTGGCTTGGGTGGTGGTCGATGAAGATGGATCTGTTGAAATATCATTACTAGGCCGAGATTCTAACGCTGATCAGCTAACCTACTCCATCGTTGAAATGCCGAAAAACGGTATACTTTCTGCGATCCAAACAGATCAGCCTAATTTAATCTATCAACCTTATTCTAATTTTTATGGGGTAGACCAGTTCACCTTTCAAGCCAGTGACGGTGAAGAGAGCAGTAATACTTCTACCGTCAAGATTTCAGTTTTGCCTGTTAACGATCCGCCTGAGCCGGTAGCTCTAACCGGGGATAATCGAATCCGAACCTATCTTCTGCAGCAATCTATTCAGCTGAAAGCTGTTGATGTAGATGGCGATGAATTGACTTTCGAGCTCATAGATCAACCCAAACATGGTGTACTCACTGGGACGCTACCTAACTTGATTTACCATGCACCAAAAGATATGGCTATATTGGATGAATTCAGTTTTCGAGTAACCGACCACAAAGGGGGTGTTGAAACTGAAAAAGTCGAAATTGAAAGGTTGTTTGTGCCTTATAAAATTAACATTCCAGCAGGTTTTTCCTTAATCCATTTGCCTCTATCTGTAATGGGAAGCAGTCCTGAAAATATTAATCCGGTGCAAAGGCTCAGCGACCTGTATCAGTTAATAGGAGATGAAAACATCAATCTGCTAATTGGATATGATCAGCAATTTCGACGCTGGGTTAGCTATTTTGGGAACGGGCCTGGTGGACAAACTGACCTGAAAATCAGGCCCGATAGTGGGATCTTAGCATCAATGAAGAATTCAGTTACACTTGACTTAATCGGCAATCTTCTCCCATCTAGCCATCAAATGGTGCTACAACGTGGATTGAATCTAATTGGCTTACCTCTCAATGACAATCAAATAAATAAAATCAGCGATCTGTTGACGCTGCCAGAGATTGGTAATCATATTTCGGCCTTGATCATTTTTGACTCAGATCGTTTTTGGGCTATTGCCCATGCCGATGATCGTGGAGGGCAAACACCATTAAGGGGCGACTTGGGTATGATTGTGGTTTGCAACAAAAAATTGACCTTTACACTAACAGGGAATAGTTGGTTATTGCCTATCGATCAACAGTCAACTAAATCATTCGGGGACAAATAGAATTACAGATGAATTATTCAATGCAAGCAACTATTGGTCGGTCAGTAATATCGTCTTGGCTATTAGTGTTGATTTGGTCTATCTTTCTAATGATTAGTTGCATACCAATATTGGGAACAGGAGTCGGTTTCCTTTTTCTGAACACGGAATTTCTCTTTGATTCCGTAGAACTACATGGAAATGAGATTGGTGCTTCCATTAATATACCAAGCTCAGCTAATTATCAGGCTAAAGCCAAATCCATCGCTAATTTGTTCGAACGATATCAAGCTGATTTGGCTGCACTAACTGAAGTTAAAAATCGGGAGTGTTTGGAGTTAGTTCGCAATAATCTGAATCGAAAGGAATCTCGGCGAGTAATTTTTCAAAAAGACCGAGATACCTATACTGATCAACATGTAGCGATGCCAAGTAAATTTCTGATTGTGGATAATGTCGTCACTGGCTTCCTAGACCAATGGCCGAACTATACTTACACTTACCAAGGTAAGAACAAATTTGTTCAACTGTCCAAAATGCTGGGTTGCGAGTTGAACATTCACGGGAAAAACATCTGCCTGATTGTGGATTACCTAACATGATGATTCAAAAAGAATCAATTTCAGTTTCCATTGGCGTTGATACTGGCGGTACTTTCACTGATTTAGTATTATGGGCTAACGATCAAACCTATACCCATAAACTACTATCCACACCTGACAATCCTGCCCAAGCAGTGCTACAAGGTGTCGAGGAGATTATTACACAAGTTGACGAGTTAGATGGGGCTCAATACCAATTGAGCATTACACACGGTTCAACCGTTGCCACCAATATTTTACTAGAGCGGAATGGGGCAGAGGTAGCATTATTGACTACCCAAAACTTTGAAGATCTAATCGAGATTGGCCGGCAAAACCGAGCTGAACTCTATAATTTTGATCTGATCCAATCAGAACCATTGGTACCTTCCTCCAGACGTTATGGTGTGACAGAGCGAATGCTCCACACTGGTCAGGCCCAAACGAAGCTTGATTGTCATCAACTGTCTCAGCTAATTGAACAGTTACCAGTAGTGGAAGCCATTGCCGTTTGTTTTCTTTTTTCATATGTTAATCCGGCTCATGAAAATCTTACTGTCGATATGCTGCAACAAAAATTTAGGTCACATCCAGTATCCATTTCGTCTTCTCATAAAATTTTGCCTGAATACCGAGAGTTTGAACGATTTAGTACTACTGTTGCTAACGCTTATGTTCAACCCAAAATGCAAAAGTATTTGCACTTTTTGCGTGCCAATTTGACTAAACGGTTTAGTCCTCACACCGTTGGCAATCCAAAACTTCGGATCATGCAATCTAACGGTGGAAGCATTTCGGTTCAAACAGCCAGTCAAATTCCAATTCGAACAGCTCTCTCTGGCCCAGCTGGTGGGGTCATCGGGGCCTTAACATTAGCTCAAATAGCTGGCTATAATCGTTTAATTACCTTTGATATGGGCGGAACTTCCACGGATGTTAGCTTGTGCGATCAGCAAATTTCACTGACAACCGAAAGCAAAATTGGTGGTGTGCCAATTCAAATTCCGATGATTGATATTCATACAGTTGGTGCCGGAGGTGGATCAATCGCTCAAGTTGATATTGGTGGTGCATTACGAGTCGGACCTGAGAGTGCAGGGGCTGATCCTGGACCAGCCTGCTACGGCAGTGGTGATTCGCCTACTGTAACTGATGCCAACATGTTTTTAGGTCGAATTCAGCCTAATCATTTTTTGGGTGGAAAAATGAGACTTTACCCTCAACATTCAAGTCGAGTAATCAATGAATTGGCAAACCAAATTAGCCAGTTCTCAACCGATACGGCCGAAGGAATATTACAAATCGCTAATGCTACTATGGCACGAGCTATTCGTAAGGTGTCCGTTGAATGTGGCTACGATCCGCATGATTTTGCTTTGTTTTCGTACGGTGGTGCCGGTGGATTACATGCTTGTTTTTTGGCCGAAAGTCTTTCTATTCCTACAGTCATTATTCCACCTAATGGGGGATTAATTTCAGCCATGGGAATGTTGCTTGCTGATGTGGTGAAGGATTATTCTCAAACAGTTTTATGGTCAGTACATGAGAATATCTATCAAAGACTCAACGACCGATTTAGTGAATTAAGGCAGAAAGCTGATCGAGAACTACGAGCGGAAGGGATTTTGTCAGACCTGATCCAATATCAAATCTCGCTCGACTTACGGTACGTGGGACAATCATACGAATTAAATGTACCATTCAAAACTGAATTTGATATACTTTTTCATCAAGCACATAAAAAACGATTCGGCCACTCTCGCCCCGATTTTCCAATTGAGATTGTGCATTTACGGTTACGGGCAGTCGGTCGAAGCGAAAAACCAACGATTGGTAGCGACCAGCATTTGGCAACTCGATATTATCAATCAACTGGCCAACCTTTTACTCAAGAGCCAGTTTTTTTTGGCCAATCGCTAATCACCAATTTTTATCACCGTCGTGATTTATTGGCAAACATGCAGATTATGACTCCAGCCATCATCTTTGAGTTAAGTGCCACAACAACTGTTCCACCGAATTTTATGGGACATGTGGATTCATGGGGGAACCTGATTTTGTCTATTAGTTAAGATAAGATAGTAATAGAGACAGATATCAAACAACCTGCTCGAAGGAACCAGTCTTGTCGCTTAATAGGCGGTTCTATCAGTAGAAGCTAGACATAACCTGTTAGATCATGATGATGAGTATTTTTTCCTATCGGTTTTGGGCTGAATGCTACATAGAAAACAGGAAAAGCAGTTGTTTTGAAATAGAGCCTGGGCTTTATAAAAATCTCTAGTTCATGCTTGGAAAGAATCATTTACACAATCCCATACAGCTGACTTTGCAATTTATCGAAATTCGGGGGAAATCCCAAAATGGGTCATGTTCAGGAAGAAAGTATAGTCTTTAGCCACCTGAAATAGCTTGAATTGTACCCATAATCCATTTGGAAGTTAGAAATTCGACCTGACCAACAAAAATCTGCATCCGAGTCATTAAAGTACTACCAAAGACGGCTCCGAAGTAGACCATCATAAAGGTTAGGCCGACGCGTGAGACTTCTTCTACCACACCGTCCCTTTCAAAAGAAAAGAAGAAGTAGGATAATACCGTCATAACACCAATGAGAATAATCAACGAATCGCTTAGACTAATGATAAAAATTAGTAAGGCCGCGTAGATAACGGTCTTGATTTCCGGCATTCTCATTCTGAACTGGTATAATAACGTGCAACCAATGACAACAGATAGACTCAACATAGGTACAAACTGAGCCCATTGTGGCCATCTATCTCTATAAAGGGAGCCAGAAGAAATTACTGAGGTCGCAGGTTGTAGGGTTTTCCTGAGTTGTACGAAAACGTTAGACTCTAAACTAGTTACCATCATCAACCCCATACCATAGCCTAATACCAAACCGAGCGGTATATTTTTCATCCATTGACGACCAGGAATTAGTAAGGTAAATATAAGGGAAGCAATACAAAAAGGAATAAATCTTTGAATTAAAAGGTCGAACCAATCGGTTGAACTACGGCCCAATTCTAGAAGAATAGGACTAAAAAATGAAGTGCTTAATCCAATCACTACCTGTTGCATGAACATGTATCCTACCATCAGGCCAAGAATGACATGAATGGCAAACTTGTAGAACGGATTATTTTTGTATAGGAAAGAAAAGATGCAGAGTGAAAAAAATGCGATCACCCACCATGATAATACTACCATAATACTTCCTAAGGCGTTGTGCTAGCCGAATTATTCCATCCCGCCATCTAATCTAGCTCTGGCAGCAGCTCTAGCCTCTCGGTCTCGCCGCTCCTTTCGATTAACCATGTAGGAGGCGATATTGGCTAGAACAATTACTATTATTAGACTATAGTGAACAACTGTTTGAGCAAACATACTAGCGGATGCAAAGCCTTGATCCCCGTATCCGTTTTTTCGCAACAACCCTTCATATTCGGCGGCACCCAGAATATCACCCATCATACCCACCATCTGATCGGCGTTTAAAAAAGGAAATTGATCTGGAATCATTGGTCCCGTTACACCAGAAGCCAATGGGAAATTGTATCGAGTCTGTGCGTACTGAACCCAATATCCAGGTGTTTTTAAACCGGCGAATGTGATAGCTAAACCAATATCGCTATATTTACTAAACTCCTGAGCAACTGGAATTTCATCGAACGATTTGCCAGTTACATCTGCAGTATAGACTTCTTGAATTCCTCTATTCATAGCACCGAAAACGGAAATTCCAGCTGGAGTGAAACCCATATAAACCCAATCTAAGTATTCCTTTTTATCATATTGAATCGCTACTTCTTCTATTATTGATCTTCCCATACCGGTAGCCTCGGCTACTAAAGGATTAAAACCGATAACCTTAATATCTTTGGAAAAACAGTGATGAAAAAAGGCCTGCATCTGAGGTTTATGAATGGCTTCGGTCGCTGGTCGTGTATCTAGAAAGAACCAGACACCATCACCAGCTTTTAAGCTTTCAATATGGTTAAAAAGACTTTTCGTTGGGCCAGATGGATTAGGAGTCAAAGGCACCTTGAGAATGACAGCTACAGTCACAACCACGGCCACAGTCAGGTAAATATACTTAGAGTTGAGGGAGAGAAACTTATCCCACATTAGCCAAGCCAGCTCCTTTCAATACCGAACATCACCCGTAAAGACTGGGTAATCAAGCCCAATGCACCACCGATCAAAATACCTCGACCAGCGGCTCCGCCGGGAACGGCTAATATCCAGTCTTTCAGATTAATCAGTGCATCCTGTACGAAAAATTGCTGGATGTCAGTTTTTTGGGCCGTAAAAACCCCATTCCACAAAAGATTGGTCAATGGAGCGTTAACCAACATAACTATCAAACCAGTAAACAACAATACTCCAGCCTCAAAATTTCGGACTCGAAACGACCGATAAGCAGCTGAACAGATATAGAAGGCTACCAATGCGAACATGGTTGTATCTAACGGACTAACGATGGTGTTGTAAACCCATTGACTTGATTTGCCATCGCCCTTGATTGAGACCGGGTTCCCTCGACCTAGAAAAAACAGGTTTCTTTTTTCTATTTCCATTGGTTTCATAGCAATAACAATCGTATCCCCATTACCTTTTAACAGTTGCAACGACTGACTTCCAAGTCTCAAGCTGGATGAACTAAGTTGATCCAAAGCCAAGTCCAATTTTACAACGACCCGACGCTTTTTGGAATCAAATTTAAGAACCCGACCACTGTAAGCTTCACCTTCCGCACATTCCACTTTGACCTTGGCTTTATCCAATCCGCTTGTATCAATACCACTTGAGTAAGTTGTTGAGACAAATAATGCATTATTTTCTCTAATATTATCGAACAGATAAGTTAACGGAAATACCAGAAAACAAACCAAAGCTACTGCACTATATTGCCAGTCGGTACCCTGAGCTTGAAGTCGTCGGATATGGGTACGAAGCACTGAAAAAATGGCAAATCCGAAACCCGCCACTTTTATCAGCTTATACCAATTGTCTTTAATTTCGGCTAAAACGACAGAACTAAATTCATGAGGTATAAAATGGGTGACGACCAAGAGTAGACAGGTGAAGGAACATAAAACAACAGGAAGTGCAATTTGCATCTGGTGAACCTTAAAATGGTTTTTCTAGTTAAACTAAAACGCCTGCCTAAAATGTTAGTAAATCGAGTACAATATTATTACCACTACTAGATTGAAGAAGCGCAATGCCGAGCCCCAATAGCATGGTAAGAAACGCCAAAATCTTAATTCTATCTTGGGCTAGTAGAGTTGCCATCTGAATCACATCTCGTTTTAGGTAAGCACCTGCGGCAAATAATTCCTCGCCGATCAAACAGTAATCACAACCGACGATAAAAAAGGCCGTCTGTTTGGGATTTTCACAACCTGCCACTTGAACGGCACCAATGTTGTTGCCCATTTCGGTGTAGACCATCGACTCATAAGTGAAATCGCCAAAATAGAAAATACTAGCTGGCGAATGTGTTTCCATCGAATCTCCAACTATACCAATGTAAGCCGGTTGATTATCAACTTCATAACTGACCTCGTCTTCATTAAATAATTCTGGCCGACCCGCCAGAGTGAAGATATTTCTTAAAGACGACCGTAATACAACATCGACTAAGGGAACTTGTACTGGTACAACAACTTCTGTTTGAGTAACCACAGCATAGTTAGCAACTGACTCAAAAACCGCAAATGCAGCCATTGTAGAACCACTTTCTGGCGTGTCATTTCCAGCAACAAACATTGCAGGCTGCCCCATCTCAGCTGCTCGACCAACGACCTCTTCTATTCTGTCAAGAGCTGGCAATCGTCGAATGAACATGTCTTTTCCACTCATCCCCCGATCCATGTAGTAGAGGGTAATAACTGAAAATATGATAAGCGTTATTAAAATATACCGCTTATCTAAGTCAAACCAATTCCCTTTAGCTGAAACAAGCTTAGAAACATCCGATTTTGCAGCAGCAACATCATCGCCACCCACCGCAACTACTTGGTAAGCGTATGGTTGACCACCAACTGCGGTTTTATCGATATATTTTGTGGTCTTAGCTGAAACCTTTTTAATTTTTTTGAAATCACCATTACCTTGACGCCAAAGCTCGTATGCAGTAATACCCGTGGTATCTTCTGGTTGGGACCAAGAAATCTCTATTTTTCCGCGTCCTGCCTTGCTTAGCCCATCGTTGGGTACATCAACTGCCTTAACCCCACTTGGTGGTAATAGTTCCTGAGAAGTAACCTTTGCTACTAGTGCTGGTTTTGCTGAAACACTTTTTTCTTCAAGGGAGACAGATTTTACGGTTTTGTTGGACGTAATTGGGGTAGCTGTTTTTTCTAAACTGACCGACTTTGTTGTTGGAGTTGCATTTTCAGCTTTCTGACTGGAACTGCTTTCCCCCTTGCCAGCTGGAACTTGTAATTTGTCACCAGGCTTCAGTGTATTAATATCCGCAATGTTATTATAATCTAAAAATTTCTTGTAGCTACGCCGATCACCAAAATACTGTTCGGCTAAATCAGCCAAAGTTTGGCCCTGTTGTACAGTAATTATTTGGGTCGGTTCTTCAACTGTTTTTGGCGTAACCGAAGTCGCCTGACTACTTGCAGTCAGCAAAATCAGAAAGAAAAAGGCCAAGCGAGTCACAAGAAGGATGAATCGCTTTGGGTAGTAAGATTTCATTAGTCTATTCCTAATTTGCTATTCTTCTTCCCACATGTCTTCATCCAATGCAGTGACATTTAACCCTCGGGCAAGAAGGATACAACTGTGTTGTGCATCAACTTGGTAATCGTCAGCCGGACCAATCTCAATGCCCAGCTGTTCGTCGCCGCTCATTTGGATACCCGCTTGTTGCATCTGTTGCTTAATCATATCTCGGATAAAGGGACTACCACTTTGCCCCATCACCTCAGCCAAGTCAGCAGTACTAGTCATTTTGGCATATCCGAGCAGAATAGCATCCCTATGCTCTTTGAAATAGTTAAATACTTCGATGTGAGTCGAGTCTGCGAGCAAAGGCGGCATGTCTGCCACTACTAATTGGTGGCTTTGATTAGCAAAGCGGATAATTTGATCCAACAATTGAGGTGCGCCAGGGTTTAAAACATGCCCAGCAATCAGGTCAGGTGTGTAGTCGTCGGCTAACACAACTTCGGTGCAGTTGGCGCGTAGTAACTGTCCTTTGAGTTCTACATCACGGGTGTGAGCAACAACCGTTGTTGCAGTAGTTATATCTCGGATAGCATACACTGCCGGCAAGGTGTCATTTTCGCTGGGCGGATCTTCAGGGGTACTTAAGTTGCTAGTATCTGGCACAATAACTACTGTTCCAGCCTGCTGAACCAGTGCTTTTTCTAGTACAACTTGCTGAGTGAAACGTCCTGAAATATGGACAATGTCTAGGCGGTCAAAATTCTGCGGCACGCGTCCTAATTCCTCTCGGTCAAATTCGTTGACTAAAGCAATACGTGGTGCAGCTCCTACCATAACTGGTTTGCCTTCTTCGTCGGTTTGCATCCGTTGCAAAATCTCTTCTACCATTGGGTTCCAACCCAAAATGACAGTATGATCCGTATATTTACCTGCGTCTAATTCGTCGACTTCTTTTAATCCTGCCATAACCAATAGTGATGCAACCACCCCTCCTAATATAATATTCCAAGTGTAACCGGCAAACATAATCAACATTCCGAACAGCTTGCCTATATGCGAATTTGGGCTGACATCCCCATAGCCGACAGTGGTAAAAGTCACGACTGACCACCAGATCGTATGCCAAAAAGTGTCCCAACGGGTTATCTCATCTACTTCTTTGCCAATATGACCAGCCACGCTGTTTTTGTATAGTGATGGCTCAACGACAAATACAATCAAGGCGGAGAGAACAATCAACAAAACGGTAGTGCCAAGGTATTTAACCAGATCAACCCGTATCCACTGTCGGAGCCGCTCCCCTAAGTCACCACCACCACCAGCCAAAGCCCGTGCAGAAACTAGCTTGGGTGGGGCAGAGGAAACAGTCGTAGCTTCCTCTGGTACAATGCTAATCTCTTGGCAAGCCTTACACTTAGCCGGTTGCCCAATTTCCAAATAAGCAACTACTATAGCGCTATCACAACTGGGACATTGATATTTTAGTGCCATATTTATTTGTTCTCAATACTAAAGTTCAACTCGAGCTTTTAAGCTTTGGGAATGAGGCCTATTGCTCGCGGTCCTTCATTCCAGTAATAGGGATACTGGCCACTAAGGCCATGGCTTGCTCTTCCCTTTGCAGGTCAATTTCAACCTGTTCTCCTAAGGTAAAGTGTCGGGATAAAACTTGAGTAATTTCGACTTGCAATTCTTTCATCATATCTTCATTGATACCGAGGCGATCCTGAACTAAGATCAGTTTGAGCCGGCTCTTAGCCGTTTTACTACTCCGTTCATTTCCTCGAAGAAGTCTAATCAATCGCTGAAGCATAACACACTGTTCTCTATCTGTAAGTATTAGTTAGTTGGTTCCCAACAGTTTACCAACAAAGTTACCTAACCAGCTACCAGCCTTGAATTCTGGTATAGGAACATCTTGCCCATCAATTCGGCGCGCGATTCGTCTGTATGCCCCAGCGGCGCCTGAAGTTCCATCATAGATCAAAGGCAGGCCACGGTTTGAGGCACCGACAATTTCCGTGTCTTCTGGCACAATACCAACCAAGTTAATGGACAAAATGTCCAATACGTCGAATTGGTTAAGCATGTCACCACGCTTAACCAATTCCGGATTAAGGCGATTAATAATCAGTTGCAAATCGGTGATATCTTTTGCCTGTAAGAGACCGATAATTCGGTCAGCATCACGAACCGCTGAAACCTCAGGCGTTGTTACAATTAATGCCGAATTGGCTGCCGAGGACGCATTCTCAAATCCTTGTTCTATTCCGGCCGGTGAATCAACCAGCACAAAATCATGAGTTTCACTTAGCTGAAGGCAGATTTCTTTCATCTGGTCGGGCTGAATGTCGGTCTTGTTATTTCTCTGGGAAGCAGCTAATAGCTTTAGATTATCGACTCGACGATCAGTTACTAGGGCTTTTTCCAACTCACATTCCCCATCAATTACATTCATCGAGGTATAGACGACTCGACTCTCTAGCCCCATGATAATGTCAAGGTTTCGCAATCCAACATCGGCATCCACGACCACCACCGTTTTCCCTAACATGGCTAAAGCCGTGCCAATGTTGGCGACAGAAGTGCTTTTTCCCACTCCTCCTTTCCCAGAAGTTGTAACGATTATCTTTCCCATTTTTTAATTCTTCACTTTTCCGGTCCATCTTATAAACTTGGTCTTTCTTGGCATTTGAGATTTTAAAAACCGTCAAACGTCTTTACGACAATATTACCATTTTCGACAGTAGCGATTTCGGGTAGAATTTTTTTGTTGCCAAAACCGCTTTGAGGTGGACGTGTGATTAAATGACCAATCCGCAACTGGGTTGGCACCAGGTTCATGGCCACTATAACCGAATCGATATTACCCAACGCCCCTGCATGAACCAAGCCTCGCAAACGTCCAAGAATAACAACATCTCCACCAGCAACGACTTCAGCTCCCGGGTTAACATCGCCAAATAGGACAACATTACCCTCGAAAAAGCGCTCAATTTGGCCTGATCTCAGACTGTGTCGAATAATACAAGTTGCTTCACGATTTGGCAAGTCAGGTCGGTGTACGTCAGCATCCGAGTGCCTCGAATTTGATACAACTCGTTTTTTGGCCGGAATGACACGCTCGATTATCTTTTGCTCGTCAGTTGCATTATCCTGCTGGCCTTCAGCGCTAGCAAAGCTTTTTTCTAGCTTAGTATCAGGTGCAGGTTGAGATGGCATCGGATCAGGACTGATTTCCAAACCATAGGTGTCGTAAATCAGTTTTCTGAGCTCCTCCAGATCAGAATCAGACAGGATCTGATTACCAGTGTCAATAACGATCGATGTACCAGCTAACGAATCCCCCAAATTACCCATTCGTTCTTTGATAGCAATTTCAATTTCCTCTACAGAGGCAGATGCATCAACCATCAACCGAAGGCCGTCTCGAAAACCTTTCAACCGAACAACTTGACCAGTGGAAACGGCCTGGGTAGAATCCTTCACTGAAAATCTAACCTTTACCCGCTTTCGACAGTTGTTGACTTAACTAAAAGTTACGGGTTGTTTGGGATAATGTTTTGTATACCTAAGACATCGCTATCAAGAATAAGAACATGGACAAACATTTCGGCTTACAGCAAAACTGACATGCTTCGGGGAATAACTCTCTGCTGATTTGGGCAGCAAGCACAACGCTAGGGGCTCTGTGCCTAACGCGGCCCTACATCATGCCGCTAAAAACTAATCGATTAACTTAAAACAAGGCCCATTATAGTCAAGTTACCCTAATTAAGCAAGCACTTTTTCTCATTTCAATTGTCGCATTGACTATTTGTGATTACGATGTCATGTTTTGCCTTCGTTGACATTAACCCTACCATATGCTAGAGTTAGGGTACGGAATTCGTCAGGATCTGGCAGTGAGAGAAACAGATAGTGGGGCGACTGGTAAGTGAGCGACAAGGATTTAATCAAAGTCATCACAAAAAATGTGATGGAACGTTTGCAGTTGCCGCTGGAGAGCCATTCAAGTGCCTGTGGTGGTTGTGCCTTGCGCCAGTGCGATCAAGGTAAAAGAGCTTGCGATCAAAGTCAATCGGGCAGGAAAGTACCTGTAGGCGTTTCCGCTCGACACGCCCACGTAACACAATCAGATCTGGAAGTTCTCTATGGTGAAGGGCATCAATTAACGGTTAAGGCCGCTCTTTACCAGCCAGAAGCCTTTGCTGCAGTTGAGACAGTTACGGTCGTTGGCCCTCGACTGAAAGCCCTAGAAGGTGTCCGAATTTTAGGGCCAGCCAGAAACTACTCTCAAGTCGAAATTGCCAAGACTGATGCTATTCGGCTAGGTATTGATCCTCCAGTTCGAGACTCTGGTGATTTGGATGGGGCTTCTTCTGTTACCCTGATTGGACCAGCCGGTTCGGTCCACCTGCCGGAAGGTGCAATTTGCGCAACACGACATATCCATATGACTCCAAAACAAGCTATTGATTTTGGAGTTACCGAAGACGATCGGCTCAAAGTTAAGGTCTCTGGGAATCGAGCTTTAGTGTTCGAAAATGTCCGTCCTAAAATTGATCCAAGCTATGTTCTGCAGATGCACTTGGACACGGACGATTCCAACGCGGCCGGACTTGAAGGTGGAGAAGGCTTGGAAATCTTGTGGAATGACTAGCAACGATCGATTGCAAAGTCAAGTTGAGTTGACCGTTCGTCGGAGGCTGGCAGAAATAAATCAGGCCAAAGTTGGGAAAAAATCGGTTCTAGTTGTGCTAGATGGGGACAATGCCCAGATTGACAACTGCTTGAATCAACTTAAGAGTTGTCTGCAGGACGGTTGTGACATTATCGTGTTCGCCTCTTCGCTAGCTAGTAAAAATTACGATTTGGATCTGGTTGGAGCTTCGGCTTCAAGTGTTTTCTCTGATGCTTCAACCGGGTCAGGTTTATTAGACGATCTGCTTAAGAATGCGGATTTTTTACTAATCCCGGTGTTATCAATTACCATCATGGCGAAATTGGTCTTGGGTATTGCTGACACGCCAAGCAGTTACTTGGTTAGGCAAGCGTTGCTTCAAGAAAAGCCCCTCTTAGCTGTAAATGAGACTAATTGGACAGATCAAGGCCACTATGCCGATCATCTAAAACAAAAAGTTGTTGAATATCAAAAAAAAATGCAAGAAATGGGGGTGGCCTTCGTACCAATCGATCATGTTAAGAATATGATTACTGAGCAAAAGGTGCGGGTCTATTTTCAGCCACTTGCAGACAGAAAAACCGAATTGATGAGTCGGATGTGGGTCCACAGATTGCCTAGAAATGTCGAAGAAGTTGTCTGTTCTCATTCGACGATTATCACCCCTTTAGCCTGGGAAGAAGCAAGGAAACGAAATATCAACATTCAACTGACGGAGGCAAAACTGTGCGACGAAACTTGATCTTTTTTTTGTTCTCATTGACTTTTGTTTCAATAATAATCTCCGCCGACTATCAATACGATTATTTCTCTGACCGTATAAGTCGCGAATTTCGGAATGGTTATGACGTAGAAGATTGGATTGAGCGAGGTAATGCGACAGTAACAGCAAGTCCCGATTTTGGCGATGGTGTGCGCCTGACGGCTTGGGCCAGTGCATATAGTGAGGGTGAAGATTATGAATTTGCTATTGCCAGTGCGGTTTATCATTTTGAAATTCCACGTAATTGCCAATACATCGAAATCCGGCTCCGCTACCGTGGAGAATCTACTTCTGCTAATCTGGATGATTACGACAACATTGCTGGTCGAGTTTGGGTTTGCAACACAAGGGGACGCAACCTTCGACACCGCCAAGATGATAGCGAAGAAACGAGATATGGAGACACCTTTATCTTACGGGCCAAGCGGCGAGCAGAGACAATTAAAATTCCGGCGGCCAATCACACCAAAGATGGCTTAATGGAATTGCACGTTGTAGTTGACGGCAGCGGGCAAATTGATGTAGAATCGATTACTGTTTCTGCCTATAGGCATCAACCGGAAATCCAGATAGTCGAACGCCATATTGATAATTACCGTTGGAAACCTTGGCATCGGTATAGCTATCTGTATTTTTACGATGGCCCGATTTACTACACTTACCCCGGCCATTATTTAGCTTGGCATTATCCGGCACATCACCGCTTCTATCTGTCAATGAGGCGATCTTACGGTCGAACCACTCATTGGTACTATAGAAATCGACGGCCGCCTTACCGGCGTTATGGCCGCCGCTCAGTAAACGATATCCACATTCTCAGCACAGCTGTTCCCGAACGGAATCAATTGAGTTTTTGGTCTGACGATTATGAGACAACCCACCAGTTGTATCGGCGGCCACAGAACCAAGTTTCGACCTTAAATCGTCCCGTTTTAGACAGTGAAGTCCAGTCGGTAATGAAACGGCATAGAACACAGCCTTCCTTGTCACCGAGACAAATCAAAGATCGGTTGATTAGCATGAAACGGCGGCAGTCTATTATTCGCCGAAGTAATGGGAGGGATTTCAGCCAAATGAGGGACATAATAACGCCAGAAAATCGCAACCAGCGAGACTATGTTGGAAATCAACACCGAGGCGGCAACAATGCTCCTTATACTCTACAGCGGCAACGCTCAACACCAATAAGTCGATCCAACAATGTATTGGAGAAACACCGATCGCTGAGGTCCTATCAACAGTCTGCCCGACAGCAGACCCACCGCCACTCGGCCTCATCGACACAAACCTCCAATTCAAGTCGTTCTGGTGAAGATGAGAAAAAGAAAAAAAGCAATCGTAACAGAAACACACAAAGAACACGAAGAAGATGAAGTTGAGTTTCAACTAACCCTTTAAGTTAAGTGCTCAGAGAAAAAAAACGCTTTCAAAATCGTTACCATTGCTTACTGCTTGCCCTGTTCGCTTCGATTTTAGCATTTCGGGGGGTGTGTGCTACCGGAATGAGTGCACATTCTTCGCCCGCACTTATTTCGCCAGTTGGGGCTGTCATTCGTTCAGCCATGCTTCCTGGCTGGGGGCAGATACATGCCAGCCA
>CAYVHK010000068.1:0-20955 GCA_964451145.1 uncultured bacterium
ACACAGCAACTATCTTGAAACAGGAAAACTCCATCACAAACTTTTTGCCAATTGGATAATCCCATATTATTTCCCTAAATTCCTTAATACAATTTGGATCAAACTAACCAGGAATGGTTGTTATTTCTACACTCAAAACTGGGTGAAATAATCTCGACCAAGACTTGATCTAATCCACTACCCACGAGTTCTATCTCCAGCGTCGGACACTCTCCCTGATTGATGATTTGAGCTGGCAACTGACAGGCAAAGGGATGGTTTTGGTGTTGGTCGATCTATAATTGAAGGGTTTGTTTTTTGAGCTGATGATATTGGAGATTAGAATCAGCCGAAGTAGAAGATGATAGGGGTTGTTGGTCAACAGAATCTGCTGATGGATAAGAAAAAGTTTCTGTGTTTTTTGTTTCATGCCCTATTTTTTGACTATTAAGACTTCGTTGGTCTGCTCGTAGTACGTTGAATTATAAGGGTAACTGGAGTATTCTTAGCTGGAACAGTTGTTGAATTCACACGAAAAGTTTGATCATCAATACCACTAGGAAGCGGATGATTAATAATCGTATCAGGATCACGATGAAGAGCAATAATACTCTGTGAAACCTGAGCGGTAAATTGATTGTTCCTGATGCGAGCACCAGTGAATACCCAGTTGGTTTTCAGCATCTTTCGATTTGTAAAAGCATTCCAAACCAGATCTTCGGCAGATAAACGAATCACTTCTTTTCCCCTTTTCCAATCAATCCAAACATGGGCTTCATCACCCATTGGACGATGTGGGTCACCTTGTGCTGTCAGGTTCATACCTGGTGTCATATTCAACCGTAATAGACCGAGCTGAATATGAATAGGTTCCGCTTCAACCATAATTAGGCTTTCGTGAGTCTTACCAAGTTTGGTACAAGCGAAAAATTCCAAAATTGTACTAGGACTTACAATGTTAATCTGGCCCGGTATTGATACTGTTCCTTCCGCTACATTGACTATTACAGTCCCAATTCTGTACAGATTAGATGATACTTTTTTTATGGCTAATTTAGGATCAATAGCCTGAGCCGACTTTCTCCGAATGTTGATTATGGTGAAATCTTGGTTGTTATCGGGATTGAGATCATTGAAAAGATTATCAGGATCAACAAATACCGAGATTGACTGTTGCCCTTCGACTCTCGCAACCCAATCTATGGAAACACTAGTTTGATTGTGGTTAGGAGTTAGAATTACTTTCTGACGTGCAATCCTTTGAGCTCGTTTTTTTGTTTTTCCTGCGTAAAAATCAACGTTTGTTACACCTTGAGCACTTGCTCCATTGTTGCAAATAGTAACCGAAATCTGCATTGGTTCACCTACTCTAGGTGAAGGTGGGGAAAAACGTAGAGTTTGAGGAATAACCCCCAAATCAGGATTAATTGCTACAGGTAAAGAACGAGATAGAAACAGAAGGGCAAAACAAGTGGTAGGAAAATAATCTTGATGATCAATCCACCGACCATTGGACTGCTGTTCACTAACGAGCATATTCGCAATTTCTTGATACCAATTGTGTCCAACTAATTGATCTAGTTTTGGCGGGATATCACAAAATCTTTGCAATGCAACTAGATAATAGTAGTGCCAAGCGGTAGAACCAGGGTTACGAGTAAGTGTCCAATAGCGACGGATCCAATCGAGACCTTTCTGAATCTGCTGATCTTCAACTGGCACACCACAAGCCCGCAAAGCCCACAAACCGGTAGCTGTCATACTACCATAAACGCCATCAGCCCAAGGCGAACCGCTATCAACTAAATTATACAACCAGCCACCTGTATTGGTTTGATTCCGACGAATCCAAGTTTCAGCCTTTTTCCATGTTTTTGGGGGTACATTCAATCCCCATTGTTTTGCTGCATAAAGCGCATATACAACCATATTCATATGTGCACCATCTGCAGTCGATCCATACCCCCAACCACCATCATCTCTAGGATCAGAAAATTCATCACCTCCAACTGGTAATTGTTTTTTTGCAATCTGATCGATGGCGAATTGTGCTAGTTGACGATATTTCGAGTCCCCTGTAGCTACTAGAGTTGGTACGATAATAGCGTACTGATAGACCTCAAACTGATTCCAATCCTCTGCTACTAAAAAACCCAAACCTTTCTGAATAGCTTGGTCATCTAACGGCGATTGGCCAAGTGCCTTCCGAGCCGAAATTAGAGCTAAAAGCGCTATAGCTGTTTCTTGACGACTTTCCTCACCGAAATCCCAGGCTGGTCCAGGTTTTTGATCTTCAGGCAGCCCTTTCAAAGTAGCACCACAAATTACACAACTAAGAATTAGTTGGTTTTCTGTACCGCATTGCAAACAGGTTCGGCTATGCCGTCCCTGTTGCAATTTTATCCAGTCAGCGCCTCTTTGGATAGCAGTATGGATTTTATCAGTACTTGCAGTAGGAAAAACTCGAGGTTTAGCTGTAATTGTGGTAGATGCATAATTATTGTCTCGATTCGATTCTAGAATATATTTTTTGTGGTTGGTCGGGTTAACTTCGGCGTGGATCTTAGTTTGACCGACTGGTATTCGCCAACGAGCTACAAATTGCTTAGTTTCACCTGATTCTAAGCCAATAATAACCTGTCGGCACATAATTTGAATGGAGGCATTCTTTGATTCTCCTTCGTAAAGATTTAGAATAAGATCCTCATTAAGCGTAGGAGCACCCGACCCAATGTTAATAACATCAATAAAAATCGATATTTCTTGACCGTCTATTGGTGAGTTATTGGAGAAAGAGAAACTATCAGCTGTAACCTGAAAGTCAGGTAAAGGCAAACTTTGTGTTAGGCCAAGGGAAGCAAAATTAAAAAAATATAGGGTGAGTAAGAGGCTAGCGAAGTAAGAAAACACTGTCTGCCCCCTAAAATCGGTTGAAGTGTGAATTTAAAAGCGTGTTACGTTTACTCACGCAACACGCCAAGCTAGATTATTATTGCCCAATCCAATGCCCGATAGAGACATAAGAAGGCATCATCACTGGATTTTCAACCAATTTTTGACCCACAGCCGAGTATTTGCTGACTCCACCTTGGAAACTTGAGCCAAACTGATCGGCAATCCAAACTGTGCCATCTTTAGGGTTAATGCTTAAACACAAAATTGCCATACCCGCACCTTCAACCTTGACCAACTCTGTTCCATTGTCATCTAGCTTAACTAAACTATTGGAGGCAGAAATGAACCACAAGCTGTTATCTTTGGAATTAACACGGGGGGACATTGGCATTAGATATGTTTCAATTCGTTTTAGTTCTTGTCCGCTAGGATTCAATTTGACTAATATATTGGCTTGCGTGTCAGTAGCCCAAACATTACCCGTATTAGGATTAACAGCTACGTAAGTTGGTTCATTTAAGGAAAACGGAGTGGAAGCAGCTTGACCGTTTGTATCATACCGAACAATTTTCCCTCGTTTGTCAGTAATCCAACAACTGCCGTCTTTGGTATTAACCGAAACATCAGGCTCTAACAAGCCGGTAACAGTGGCTAAAATCCCAGAACCGTCAGCAGCCAATTTGTAGGCCGTATCAATACCGCCAACCCAAATTGTGCCATCGTTCGGATTAACCGAAGTCCGGTTTGGACGATTAATGCCAGAAATTGGTTTGAAATCACCGATAGCCGCATCATAGCGGAAAACTGTGTTTGCAGCTCCTACACTGATCCAAACAACACCTGTCTTAGGGTCAACTTCAACCGTTTGGACTTGACTCACGTCTGGAATGGTAATCCCGTTTGGATCCATCAAGGCATCGGCAGAATCAAGCTTGTAAATGGTATCGCCGTTACTAACGACCCAGCATTCACCATTATAAGCCGCATCAACTGTAAGAAGCGGGGAAATGGCGATCAAAAAAAATATAAAAAGACCCCCAATGTAGGACTTAATTAACATCTTAATTCTCCTAATAATTTTCTCGAAGATAAAATGGTAGGGTTGGATAAGGCATCGGTTCTCTTTTTCTAGAGGTGAAACGCTTAAGTTCACGCGGTTAAGAGTAACACATTCATATCTTCGGTTCAAGTAGTGTCAAACATTAAAGAAACTGATCAGAGATTGGTAAATGGCTTGCCGAAAAGGTGTTTGTTGCCCAATTCCGAGAGTTGCCAAATCAGAACAGTCTAGTTGGCAATTTTTGGGTCGAGGTGCTCCGACTGGCAACTCTGTATCAGGAACGAGATGAGAGGTTGAACAATTTAGCACTTCACCCATGGTTTGGGCAATTTGGTACTTGGTCATCGGCTCATTCGCAGACCAATGATAGATACCATTAAAATCGGGCTCACTCAATCGATATTCGATTATTTGTCTGCAAACTGTTGCAACATCATTAACCCAAGTTGGTCGTCGAATAGCCCAGTGGTCGATACGAATTTTGTCGGAAGACTGAATTTGTTCACTAATTTGGGTGATAGAGGTTTCACTTAGAAACTCAACCTGCCCGTATAAGGTTGGCAAGCGAAGTATACAAGCCTGGTTAGTTTCCGATCGAACAACATTTTCCCCATCGAATTTGCTTTGACCATAAAAATTGAGCGGGTTAGCTTCATCTGTTGGACGGTAGGGTGGATCTGTACCGTCAAACACATAGTTGGTTGATAAATAAATCATCCAAGATCCCATTTGAGACGCTAATTTTGCCAAATGTCTAGTAGCTTCAACATTTAAGGCAACGGTTCCTTCTGGATCATTTTGGCTAATATCTGGTCGCCGTTCTGCTGCCGAATGGATAATAATATGAGGTTGAATAGTCTTCAAAAAAGCACTAACGCTTTCTGTGTTAATCAGGTTTAGCTTTTGAATGCCAGAGTGAATTCGTGTTAATCCCAAACCTATGATATTAAAGTCGGACGACAGTTCAGCCATGATGGCTCGTCCCAATAAACCAGATGCACCAGTTAGAACAATTTTAACCATAAGTGAACGTGTGACTTGGCTGAGCTGTTAATCGATGTTGAAATTTATTAGATAAGCCTTCGTGATGTGTAACAGTGATAAGTATGTTATTCATTTGATGATGAAGGTCAAAGATTAAAGTGGCAACTTGATCCGCGGTAGTATGATCTAGATTCCCGGTCGGTTCATCGCACAATATCAATGCGGGTCGATTAACCAAAGCGCGAGCAACAGCAACCCGTTGGCATTCACCACCCGACAACTCGGCTGGCCGATGTTCGCTCCGATTGGTGAGGCCAACTTGATCCAATAATTGTTTGGCCCAATCGATTTGTTTCGCCTTAGGTTTACCAACAGCAAAGAGGGGAAGCAATATATTTTCAATTACTGAATACTGTGGCAAAAGATGATGCTCTTGAAATACAAAACCAATCGTCTGGTTACGAAATCTGGCTAATTCTTTCTGAGTTAAATCAAACGGATTTTGTTCAGCAATTTTTATATGTCCACTTGTTGGCTTATCTAATGTACCAATTAAATGAAGTAGTGTGCTTTTACCAGCACCGGATGGTCCCATAATTGCTAGTGATTGACCTGATTGTAGGCTGAAGCTAACATCTCTTAACACTTCGATCTCGTGGATACCTAGCTGAAATTTTTTGCTGATTTTATTGACAGACAGCTGCATTACAATTTTTTTTGTGAACTTCAATTTGTTCGGAAATAAAGTTGGGAATAGGAATTGATTGCAATGGCTTTCCAGGATTGCAAATACAACAAATCACACTTAGTTGACCTCTTGCCACTATTTCAAGTTGATGGCAAAATTCAAAACAGTAGGTCAATGACTTAGTACCTTTTTGACTGATAGTTAGGTGAATATCGATTTGGTCTTCAAATTTAATTGGTTTTAGATAATCACAGGTCGCTGATAGACGTGGCCACCCAATCTTATCACCCTTAATTTCGGTTGCAACACTAGTTCCTAAGTACCGAAGAAATTCATGTTCTACTGCCTCCATGAAAATAAAGAAACGACTAAAATGGACAATGCCAGCCATATCGGTATCAGAAAACTCAACTGTACGTTTCGCATGAAATTCAGAAACAGGAAAGATCATAATTCCACGGACAATCCCTATTTAGGTGGGAAAGCCGAAACCATATAGCCACCTACAGCAGCAAGAATTACCCCTAGAACAAATTGCCATTTGACTGCAGACAAACCGTTTTTAGGTGGATTGAAAACCAGAGCAGCTGCAATAGCATTGACCATTGGTGCGCCAGCGAAAATGATTGAGGCAACCGAAGTAGGAGGCCCTCCTTTGAACAGTGCTAGTTGCAAGCAAAAAGCACCAATTGCTCCTACCATTCCAGCCAAAGTAGAATAAATTATTCCTTTTGTAGTAAATTCCCATTCGGCTTTGTTTATAACTAAGACAGCAATAGGCGCAATAACAGCAATAATGAAATATGCCAGACCAATAAACAGAAAGGCTTTAAAACGGCCGTTGATCGGATCTCCCATTTCTTTGGTCCCAATATGAATAACATTGACGTACAACCCCCAAGAAGCAATTGTCATAAAAGCAAAAACTAACCAGTGCATCTGATCTCCTAATCAATTTTAAGTTAAATAATTAAGGAAGGTACCGATTCAAAACGGCCAATGTACGAATTCCTGTTTGATGAATAGTGTAATTTTGGTGAACGGCTTGTTTGCCTTGTTGGCCCAATTTTTCCCGAAGTTCTGGATTTTGTATAATTTTTGTAATACCCTTGATGATGGCTTTTGTTGATAGTGGTTCTACTAAAATACCCCCAGAAGTAGTTTGTACTAATTCCGGGAAAGAACCATGATTAGGCAAAACTACCGGCACCTCGTTGGCTAAGGATTCTAATACGAATAAACCTTTGGATTCCCGATAAACTGTTGGTACGGATAGAACATGAATTTGATTTAAAAAATGGATTTTTTCCTGACGATCAACTATCCCCAAATACTCGAAATCATCTTCGATCTGCCAATTCTTGAGTTGCTGGGAAATTTGATCAAAGTAGGCTTTGTCACGCCCTCCTAAATATCCAGCTACTTTTAGCCGAACATTGCCTTTACCCAATTTTTGCGTCAATTGATAAAATGCCTCAATCAGTAAATGCAGTCCTTTTTCTGGACAAATTCGAGCCATATAACCAATAGTAAAGGGTTCATTTTCTAATCTTTTTTCAACAGTACCATGACCTTCTAAGTTCAATCCTAATGGAATGACATGTACTTTTTCCCTATCGATACGGGTATATTCAGACATATAATCAGCGTAATAATTACAAGATGCAAAAAAACCATCAATGTCATTGCTCCTTTCTCTCAATAAGGTTATAGCTTCAGATTTATAAGGTTCAATCAATTGATCAAGAAATATATCTTCACCTTGAAAACCACAAATCACTGGAATATTAAGTTGATGTTTAAGCTCAGCAGCTATCCCAGAAAACATTGAATTGGTTAATTGAACAATATCTGGTCTATAGTCATTTTTCAGCCACCAAACTAACTTTTTTAATTCCTTTTTCTGTTTTCCGTTTGCGCCTTTCAACATAGATACTGTCAGGTCTCCTAAATCTTGGGCACTCGTTGAAGTACTCAATTTTGACAAGCTATTGAGCAAAGCTGGACTGTCGAAAAGTCGATCGAATAACCAAGGTGTATGGCGAAAAAAGGCAGTTTTTTGCTGAAGATATACATTTATACCACCGAAAAAAACATGTTGTAAACTAACATTCTCATCGTCAGTTCTCAGAGGCGTATAAGTGGGAATCAACGCGACTTCGTGCCCTTGCTGGATTAGTTCTTTGGCAAGCATGTTGTCGTGGATGCATGTTCCACAATACATACCAGCAGCACCAGCAGCGATATAAGCAATTCTCAACCAGTTCTCCAATTCATAATTCCAATGCTTATAATGATACCGACCACTACCAGTTGAAGCCAAATTTTTGTGCTAATCAGGACTATAAAAGCAGCTAAAACTAGGGTAATTCGACTTCCGATCGTTAACTCAGATCGAGCAAATCCAGCCACACCAGCTGCTAATGGAATCATGGCAAAAGTCGCTAACCCAATTTTGGCAATCATTATCCAATAATTACCATCTTTTGATATTAATAGCAATTCAGGATTGAAGACAAAGGCATAAGGTAGAGCAAAACCAACTAAAGCAAAACGGAATGCTGCCAGTCCGGTCTGCATTAAATTGGCTTTAGCAATGGCACCGGCAGCATAAGCAGCCAACGCCACTGGAGGTGTTACCATTGCCATCATACCAAAATAAAAGATAAACAAGTGAGCCGCTAGGGGAGGTGTCTGCATTCGATCTAACATTGGACCAACAAAAGTGGCAACCAACAAGTAACAAACCGAAGAAGGCAAACCAAGTCCTAATAAAATAGTCGAAAACATCAGCAGCACAAAAGCTAACAGACGACTGTGTTGAGCCATAGGTAATAGTGCATCGGGAAGTTTCGTGCCAATACCGGTCAGTGTCACTAGACCTAATATTATACCTACACATGATGCCGCAATAATTAAAGATGTACCGCTTTTAGCTGTTTTTATACATGCATCCAATAGATCGTCGAAACTAAGACGAGTATGCCGATTGAGACAACTAACTACAAGCGTTAAGATCAAGCTTAAACTAACGGCTCGGAAAGGCGTAAATTTAAGTAGTAAAAATAGAATCAGACTAGAAAAAGCCAATAAAAATAGTAATCCTTGGACTCGATAAGTTGGTTCTTTATTGATGGTTGATACGGGATAGTTCACTGTTACTTGATGAGTGAATTGGATCCGTTGAGCATAAAAGTGAACTATTAACAACAAAACAGTATAATATAAAACTGCTGGAATGATGGCTGACTTAATAATCTGAAGATAGGTGACAGTTGGTTCGATTAACTCGAGCATCATATAAGCACCAGCTCCCATGATCGGTGGCATTAAAGCACCACCAGAACTGGCTGCGGCTTCCACACCAGCAGCAATAGCAGGTTTGAATCCAGCACTCCGCATCATGGGAATCGTGAAAGTACCAGTAGTTGCGGTATTGGCAACTGCACTACCTGAGAGGGACCCCATTACACCACTACTGATAACAGCTACTTTGGCCGATCCACCTGTGCTAGATTGAAAAATGCGTTCAGCCAGACGGATAATGTAACCAGTAGCACCAGTTTTTTCCAAAATGTTACCAAATAACACAAAAAGAAAAACATAGGTAAACATTACTCGTAAGGCAATACCAAATACACCTTGAGAACCAAGAAAAACTTGACTAACGATACGCGACCATTCATAACCGCGATGGGGAAATAACCAGTTCGGTAAAACTGAACCAAACATTGCATAGGAAATAAAAAAGAGTGCTAAAATTGGTAAGATCCAACCAATAGACCGTCGGGCCGATTCCAGTACTAGTAACAAACCAATCGAACCAACTACATAATCAATGATTGTCTCCATACCAGCTCGATTACCCAACGAACGTTCACCAACCCAAAAATTTTTGCATAAAGGTTCAGTTTGGATAAAAATATAGGTAAAACAACTGATTGTCACAAACGCTAGGATAAAGTGAGATAATCGGCTAAACCACTTCTGTGTCCACAACCTACCTGACTGATCACCGAAAACGAATGTATTTGCAAGGGTAAATTCAACACCTAAAAAAGCAAATAAGGCTAAACTAGATTGAGGTGATAAGAGAGGATAGTTAACTTCAATTAAAACAAATAGGCTGAGTGCCGTCGCTCGGAAAGTATTCAATATCATTTAGTTGGTAAGTATTCTTGTAATCCCGGCCACTCTCGCCAAAGATGAGTATAAGCCAATTTCCCAATAGTTTCACAATCTTTATGTCGTATGCGAGAAATGACAGCTAAGCGTACGTCAGGGGAAGCGTTGAAAAAAGCTGAATGGACAATTTGATAATGGGCAACAATCAGGCCTCCAGTTAGACCACTTATTATCACCGGCGGAGCAGGCAGTTCGACTTGAAGCATCCCTTCTGCTAAAATTGTGTGATCATCCTTCTGGAAAAAATCATTAAAGATTCTATGTGGCTGTGGCCATACAGTGAAATTGCCTCTGAAAGAAGCTAGAAAATTAGCCAAGTAAATGACAGCGAAAGCATTAAAGTACCGATTATATTTCCTCTTAGTTGTTCCATTGATACCGTTACCAATGCCACCTAAACGATTTTTAGGCAAAGTTGTTTTTTGGTTCACTTTCATTGAAAACCTTACTTTTATCCATCAACGACTTGGCCAATGAAACGACTGACGTTTTATTAAAAAGATCGGTAATAAAAGGCTTCAGCAATTCAGCGAAAAAACAGACTGAACGATCTTGAACTTTTTTCTCCTCCCATGTCAACTTTACTTATTGAGTGATTGACCGTTTAATGAGCATTTTCAATCAAGATTTTTGAAATGACTTGCCAGATTGCCAAATAACCATCACGCATGAACTATTGCCTTTGTCGTGTTGATAACATTGTTTTCTTATTTTATTTTAAAAACACACCAAATGGGAAAACATAAACATCTTAATACTTGTTTCTCAGTATCCATAATTAGATCTTATCGTTGGTTTTGTTTTATTATCTCTTAAATTGACAATTCTGTTCAAATACCTAATGAAAACCACTTCGTTGTGCTTGTTGTATGATCCGCATTTGTACTTGGGCTTCGTCATATTTGAAGCTGTTGGCTTGACTTACATATTGAAAGGCTCGTAGAGCTTCAACTGGTTGGTCTATTTTTCGGTAACAGACACCGAGCCAAAAATATGAATTTCCTATTAAGTATCGGTGTTCGATTTTACTGTTAGCTAGTTTTATTAGGTTTGGTACTGCTTCTTGATACTTACCAGTTAGCACCAAGTCTTTAACTGTTTGATCATAGACTCGTTCCAATTCAGAACGGCTAACACTTTTAGATGGAAATGTTAATTGAGGGGGGGATTGGACAGATAGCTTCGTTATTTGAGAATTAATTGGTAAATTCATATCCGTACTTTCTGATGCTTTGCTATCGTTCGTATCAGAAAGTAAATCAGTTTCTTGATTTAAGTAGGGGGCATTTTCTCGGCCATTGCCATCGGAAGAAACTTTTTTTACTATAGGAACTGGAACAATGATTTTATCAAGTTTAGATTCGAGCTGACCAAATTTCCAATAAATAACACTTCCACCGACAAGCACTAGAAGTGAACAAAACAAGAAAACTAAATTCCGAAATCCTCCCAAAAATGGTTTGGGAGAAGAAGCCTCTAGACAATCCATAGCAACCAAATTCAGTGGATCTAACTTCAACGTTTTAAACCATGATTCTCGGGCTTTATCGGTTTGTCCCAATTGCATATAAATTTTGCCCAACAAATTGTGTGCGTTAACATAGTTCGGGGCTATTTCTACGACTTCGGTCAAAAGTGATATAGCTTCAGTAAAACGATTATGCTTTGCATAGCTTAATCCTTCATTGTACAATTCAACGGATCTTGTGTATGCAGCATATTGATGTTTGGTCGTATCTTCTCCACTATCAAGACTTTCGGTGGTCATAATTATCTCGTTTTCTTTACTCAGTTCGTTTGTCTTTCCTTATTCAGTATAACCGAACTTGGAGAAGATAGTCGGTTCTGATTTTTTCCCAAATTATTGATTAATTCCCCATACAAATGTTGATACACTGAATAACTATCCATGACTTTTTTGATATGCCGGCGGGTTTCGTCAATTGGAATATTCTCTACAAATTCCTCCATGTCAATTTCGGAAATGATAGAATCTTGAGATTGAACTGTTTTTTCTGCTGATTTAGCCTTTTTTAGCCAATTTTTAATACGGCCCGGTCCACCATTGTAAGCTCCCGCAACCAAAGAGCAGTTACCATCAAATTTTCGCATCAGATCGCTCATATACCAAGTACCAAATTGAATATTAACCTGCGGCTCAAAAAGTAAATCCCTTTTAAAGTTGGGGAACTTGATTTTTTTAGCGATGAGTTTTCCAGTTGGAATCATCACTTGCATTAACCCTCTAGCTCCAGCTGGCGAAACAATTTTAGCATTGTAACGACTTTCCTCCCGAATCATAGCCGCCACAAAAAGTGGATCAATACCATAGTTAGTGGCATGTTTAATAATTTCGTCTGCGTAGTAAAATGGATACAAAGTTCGGTATAGTTCAATAGGTAGATAACCACTGGCATTCTTTAGTTGGGAAAAACTTTGCAATTGGTTCGCGTAACTAAAAACTTTTTGATAGTTACCGGTCTTTTGATGGCAGATCATCAAATTATAAACGTGATTAATTTGTTTAATTTCACCTGCAGATCGAAAAGCTGCTTCTAATTCAGTAATTGCATCTTCAAACATACCAAATTGCATTAATCGTTCAGCTCGAGGTGATTTTTGTTCACCCAACCTCCGCCATACTGGACTATCATTGTAACTATCCAAACGAGGAATTTTCGAATCCGCTAAATGCTGGTTAGCAAGACTGCTGTAATACCACTTTTTCTTTTCCGCTACCTGATTGAATTTAGCTTTAGCCATTTTTTCTTGACCTAATCGACGATAACATTTGGCTGTCCAATATTCGGAAACTAAAGCATAGGTGTCTGTTGGATATTTGCGTTGAAGGGTTTCAAAAGTTTGCAGGCAATCCTTCCAAAGACCTGATTTGAACTGAGTCCAACCCATTTGCCAGTAAGTCCGCTGTATTAACCGACTTCGACTGTGGTTATCAACTAGTCGACGGTAAACAAAGGTGGCCTCTGGATACCGTTTCTGTCGCTCATAAATACGTCCCAAATCATACAATGCATCAGCCAGCAGTTGGCTCCATTGATACTTTTTGGTGAAAATCTTGAGGTTAATCTCGGCACGCGTGACAAAGCCTTTTCGACGATAACAGACAGTTAGACGGTAATAAGCGCGGGTAAGGTAATCACTAGCCGGATATTTGTTTATTACCTGTCGAAACCAATGAATGGCATTGCTATACTCACGTTGGCGATAAAAGCTATAACCGATTTTGTAAGCGGCACGACCGGCTATTTTCTGACTCCGATCTGATTTCTTAATAATTGAACGAAAGATTGATCGGCAACGGTCAAAATGACGATTGTGATAATAAACCATTGCCTCATTCATGAGTTGATCCGTAGAACGGTGAATATTAGGTACAGATTGATGAATTTTCCCAATTTGTACTAATGCTTCCCAAGCTATCCAATCCGATGTTTTTGCAGCTATTAGCTGGTTGCAAATTTTATAACTTTCATTCCATTTTTTTTGTTTAAGTAATGATTGTGCTATCAACAAACTGACTCGTCGCTGATCAATTGATTCTTGCTTTAATTTCTTGAGCATTGACGTCAGTGCGCCAAATTTATTTTGCTGTAAGTAAATTTTTGCCAGTTGGAATTTTGCAGTAGTGTTCTGTGGATGTTTGGGATAATCTTGAGTCAGTTGATTATAAGTCGCAATGGACTGTTCGTGATAATCGTGACGGCTGTATAATTTTGCTTGATGGTGAAGAACATAATCGATTAATAAGTTTTTGGGATCAGCTGCTAGCGAATAATAACTCAGTGCCTTTTGGGTTTGTCCAACTTTTTGATAACAGAACGCCAGCAAGTGTGCAATCTCTGCCGGTTGCAATTCTAAACTGATTGGTATCGAGTCAAGAAATTGGAGCTGGCCACCTTTAATCTGACGTGTAGTGATTTGATCGACGCAATCTTTTAAATACGGTAAAGCTTGTTGGTATTCCCTCTGAGCTACTAAGTCTAAACCCATAGTAATCAGTCTTGTATCAGGATTAGTGAATTGACCACCCGGCTTATTGTCACATCCTGAAAAAACAAACATCAAAACTGCAACCAAATAGAAACGATAAGTAGACATCATCAACGATAGCCGCAAATCTGTGTTTTTATCTTACGTAACAAAAAACAACCCAAATTGAAGAATAGAAAAAGCAGGCTATCTTACAATTCTGGTATAGCTTTGTCAAGCCAAGGAAACCTACAAAATGATCGTTCTTCGACCATGAACAAATATACGATGATCAATGTATAGCCGAACTGCCTCGGCCAAAACTTGACGCTCTACATTTTTACCCTTTGTTACTAAATCCGAAACAGTATCTCTGTGAGAAATCGATAAAGTATCTTGGGCTATGATAGGGCCTTCGTCAAGTTGATCAGTAACGAAATGGGAGGTCGCACCGATAATTTTAACACCTCTTGAATAAGCCCGTGTGTACGGTTTTGCACCAGCAAAAGCTGGCAAAAAAGAATGATGGATATTGATAATTTTGGATGGATAACGATCGACAAAATCGCTACTCAGAATCTGCATATAACGGGCTAGAACGATAAAATCAATTTTATTTTCGGTTAATACTTGCAACTGTTTCTTTTCGGCATTGGCTTTATTGTCAGCTGATATTGGTATTTGAACAAACTGAATACCAAAATGTTCTGCCACTCGGTGCGCTTGATCATGGTTACTCACGATCAGTGGAATCTGACAGGACAATTCACCGGATTGGTTACGCAAAAGAAGATCATATAAGCAATGTTCATATCTAGAAACAAAAATCGCCAACCTTAACTTGTGCTGGCTAAATAACAGTTGTTTCTCAATAACTTGAATACCAACCTCTTGAAACAGATTTTTTAACTGAAACACAATTTGGTCAGACTGAATACGAAACCTTATTAAGGACCACTCCAAACGCATAAAAAACAGTTTGCTTTTAGTATCAGTATGTTGTTCTAGATTGATAATATTGCCATCATGTTGATAAATAAAGTTGGTGATATTGGCTAAAATACCTTTCTGATCTTTACAGGTCAACATCAAAATACAATTTGCCATTTTTAAAAGCGTTCAATAACTTTCCTTTTTCCTGAATGATTTGGTAGTGACAATAACATTTAATCAGGTATTTTTCAAAAGTTCGCGCTACAAATATTGACTATAAGCTAGATCTGTGGTGAACTTGAAGTTAACACCTCTTTTGGGGTAAAATTGCTGGTTAGATTGTCAACGGATGAGGATGAAATCTGCTAAAATCAAAAGAATATGCCCATATTTAATTCCGGTTCAGACACATCCGACTATACCAGCATGGATATAAATCCACATTTTCAAATTGAAACTTCTAAAGGTGATATCAAACTTGAGCTGTTTCCAGAAGTTGCTCCGAAAACAGTAGATAATTTTATAAAATTAGTCAGTGCCCAATTTTATGATGGTTTGACGTTTCATCGTTATGTTCCTAATTTCGTGATTCAGGGTGGTTGCCCAAAGGGAGATGGCACTGGTGGACCCGGATGGGAAATCCTAGGCGAATTCAAGCAAAGACGTCTTAAAAGGAAAATGCCTAAACATGAATTGGGAGTCTTAGCCATGGCCCGCTCCACAAATCCTCATTCGGCTGGTAGTCAGTTTTATATTTGTTTAGATTTGGCCCCCCACTTAGACGGTCAGTACACTTCGTTTGGTCATGTTATTGACGGAATCGAAATCGTTAACCAACTTCGAGAAGGAGATCAAATCAAACGTGTTGTTTTGCTGTCAGTAGCCGAAACATCAGTATCAATCAAGGAAAATTAGCCATCATGGAATGGAAAGAACTGGTTCGGAACACGATCAATTCACCGGAAAAACTGGCTGCCCATTTTCCGGAATATGAACTTGACTTGGAGGAACTCCGCCGGGTTCATAAAGAATTTCCGATTCGAGTCAACCCCTATTACTTAAGTTTAATCAGTAAGCCTAATGATCCGATATGGAAACAGGTAGTCCCTGATAGCCGGGAGTTAGTATCTGGCGGTTATGACGACCCACTTGGTGAAGAAGGTGATAGTCAAGTTTTAAATGTTACTCATCGCTATCCCGATCGTGCCTTATTTTATGTCAACTATATGTGCCCCATCTATTGTCGATTTTGTACACGGAAACGGAAAGTTGGTGATCCCTATTCTATCCCCAATGATAACTTGGAGCTTGGACTTAACTATATCCGACAACATCCTGAAATTAGAGACGTAATCATTTCAGGTGGGGATCCACTGATGATGACCGACCGAAAAATCGAGCAGGTGGTTAGTAGTTTGCGAGCTATTGAACATTTAGAAATTATTCGAATTGGTTCACGTGTACCAGTCACCTTACCTCAACGGATTACGCCGGAATTATGCCAAATTCTAAAACGCTATCATCCCTTTTACATTAACACACATTTTAACCATCCGCGCGAAGTTACAGCTGAAACAGAAAAAGCCTGTGCGCTTCTAGCCGATGCCGGCATACCACTGGGAAATCAAACGGTTCTATTGCGAGGGGTCAACGATAATACCGAGGTTATGAAAGAATTGATGAAAAAATTATTATCAATTCGAGTAAAACCTTATTATATTTACCAAGCAGACCTAGTCTTTGGTACTGATCATTTTCGCACCTCAGTAAAAAAGGGATTAGAAATCGTCTCAGCATTGAGAGGCCACATCTCCGGTTTAGGTGTTCCACATTATGTAATCGATGCTCCAAATGGAGGAGGGAAAATTGCTATTTCACCCGATCCGGTAATCTCTTTTAATGATAAAGAGGTTACCCTGCGTAATTACGAAGGCAATCTCTATACCTATCCTAGTCATTCATTAGCCGATGGATAAAATTGTAATTGATGGAATTCAGTTTCACGGTTACCATGGGGTTTCTATAGCCGAACAACAACTGGGGCAAAAGTATGAAGTAGATATTAAAATTGGCACAACTAATAAGAAGTTCAGTGTAAAAACTGCTGGTCAAACTGACGATTTTAGCTATACACTCGACTATGCGAAAGTCGTTGATATGGTAGTTACGATTGGTACTAAAAACTCATATCATCTATTCGAAACTTTGGCCGAAAATATTGCTCAATCCACACTTGAACAATTTGGAGCAACCGATGTTTGGGTGCAAGTTAAGAAACTTTCTCCACCAATTGAGCCAACAATAGGATCTGCAGGTGTAGAAATTTATCGTAATAAGCGATGAAAGAGCTATTGAACCAGCAGATTTTTTATATTCTATTTTGTCTCTTTTTTCCTATTAGTTGGGGGGTGTTTGTAGATGTGTTGTTTTCTTTATTCCAAAAACCCCACCACAAAGCTGATTCAGACCAGATCCAATATCATATTTAGTCAATGTTGATTGATATTAGTGGTGCAGAAGTCAATATTGCCCATTTGTTCGTCCTAGGTTGCGTAGCCGGATTCCTATCAGGTTTTTTTGGTATTGGTGGCAGTTCCCTAGTTACCCCAATTCTACAAGTTGTTTTTCAAATCCCTTTTCAAATTTGTGTTGGTAGTTCTCTCGCTCAAACTGTTGGCTCGTCCATTACCGCAGCCTTGCGGCACTGGAGATTGGGTAACATAGACTTAAAATTAGCCTTTGTAATTCTAGGTGTGAATTTTTTAGGAGTGGAGACCGGAGCCAGAATTTTAGATTATCTGGTGGGTTTAGGTAGTATGATAGTTAACGGTCAAGAAGTTAATTATATCGAGTACTATTCTCGCTGGTTATTTCTGGTGGCTTTGTAGTTAATTGCTGTACTAATAATGACCGAATCAGTTAATAAATAAAATAAAATGAAAAAAGAAATTGGAAAAAAAATGACAGGGGGTTTTCTTCAATACTTTTACCTTCCTCCTTTTATCGATTTTCCTAAAAGTAACATTTATTCAATGTCGATCATAACCATTACTTACCCGGCCTTCCTAATTGGCATAACAACTGGTCTTCTTGGTATCGGAGGTGGAGTAATCACTGTACCTCTGTTGATCTATGGGTGTGGCACGACAACCAACATAGCAGTGGGAACTAGTTTATTGTTAGTCTGTTTCTCTACTTTCTACGGGACAGCCGTCCACACCACACGACACAACATAGATCTAAGATTGGTAGTGATTTTATTAATTGGTTCTACAATCTTTGCTCAAATCGGTGCTATGGCCACCCAGATAATCTCAGGTCGTTCCATTCGGTTTTACTTTTCGTTCATTGTTTGGGCCATAGCCGCTCTATTACTGTATGATCTTGCCAGCCGTTTTCTTTAAAGTTTTTTTGTATTCATCGCGTCGTGATGTCGAATTTTATCAATGTAAGCATCCAGATTAGGACGGTTAGCAATGCCTTGGCGTATAATATTCAATATTCGTTCGCGTTCTTCACCAACTAGCGATAATCGTGGTGCACGAGTCAACTCCGAACCAAAACCACATTCACTCTGAGCCAATTTTATGTACTGAACTAACTTGATATCAGTATCAAGATGAAGCAAAGGCATATACCAACGATAGATCTCTCGTGCTTCGGTCAACAAGTTACGTTGAGCCAATTCCCATAGTAACCAATTTTCACGTGGAAAAGCATTGACTAGACCAGACACCCATCCAACAGCTCCCATCAAAATAGCCTCCAGTGCTAAGTCATCTACACCTGCAAACAAGATATAACGCTCACCACAAACATTATACAAATCAGTAATTCGTCTTATATCCTCTGATGATTCTTTGATTGCTACTAGTGAAGGGATATCAGCTAATTCAGCAAACATTTCTGGCCGAATGTCGACCCCATAAGCCACGGGATTGTTATAACATAGAATGGGTAATCCACAACTACCGGCTACTTGTCGGAAATGGTAAATTGTTTCCCTTGGATCTGACTTATAAACCATAGCTGGTAGTAACATTAACCCATCACAACCGACCTGTTCAGCTTCAGCAGCAAATCTGCAAGCCAAATTCGTAGTACACTCAGCAACACCAGTTAATACTGGAATTCGACCTCGTACTTGATCCACAGTAGCTTTCAGCACTGAGATTTTTTCCGAAGATGTCAGTGAGCAGTTTTCACCCACTGTACCAAGCATAATCACACCGTGAATACCAGACTCAATCATTATTTCAATATGGTGACAAGTACTATCTAAATCCAGCGATTGATCAGGATGAAAATGGGTCGTAGCTGCCGGAAAAACTCCTTGCCAATCAACATGCATTGATTTCTCCTAAAACTGTTTTTTTAAACCGTAATTTCGAGTACTGGAGAACCCAGTTTGTCCATTTTGGGCTGGACACCAAGACCAGGTTGCAACGAGGCTGACATTCGACCATTGACTCTCTGAGGTGCACCGTCAGCAGTACTAATAGTAACGTAACTATTAAAATCAGTAGAAGTAAAGAGAAAATCCGTCGGTGTGCTATGCGCTAAATGAGCAATAGCAGCTGTCGTAATATCTCCACCCCAACTATCTTCGATAGTCATAGCAACACCTAAGTGACAACACAAGTCACGAGCTAAAACTGCTTTGGTCAATCCACCAAACTTGCTAATTTTAATATTTACTACATCCATAGCTTTGTCAGCATATCCTTTTATTACTGCGTCTAGGTTATCAATTGATTCATCAAGAACAAAAGGATGACTAGTGCGTTGACGAATGGAGACGCATTCATCATAGCTAAGACAAGGCTGTTCAATATAAACATCAATATCGGCTACCCCCCTCACCACCCGAGCCGCCTCATGCATTAGCCAACCAGTATTAGCATCGGCGATCAGATTATCTCCTGTTTCTAATTTATTTGCCACTTGGCGTATTCGTTCAATATCGACTTCGGGATTTGCTCCCACTTTCAACTGGAATCGGCGATATCCTTCAGACCGATAACGGACCACATTGTCAGCCATTTCTTCTGGAGACTGTTGAGATATTGCACGATAAAGAATAAAATCGTCACTATAACGACCACCCATCAACTCACAAATTGGCAATTGTGTCTGTTGTCCTTTTATGTCCCAACAAGCAATGTCGATAGGCGACTTAACATAAGGATGCCCCTTTATGGCCTGATCCATCACCAAGTTCAGTGGGCCTAATGAGAGTGGGTCCAATCCAATCACGTGTGGTGCTAATTCTCGAATTCCACTACGAACACCGTCAGCGTAGGCCGGAAGATAAAATGGACCTAATGGACAACACTCCCCATAACCAACAAGGCCAGTATCTGTTTCAACAGCCACAATATTGCTATCAAATACCTGAACCGACTTACCACCTGACCAATCATAAGATCCTTCATGCAAAGGAAGATCAACTTGATAAACACGAATGGCAACTATTTTCATAGTTCAAATAATACTAAAGCTGACGAATACGCATATTTCGGAACGAAACCGGGCCGTGGTCACCTTGAAGCATCAATGGACCACTAAGTCCATTATCATTAAAGAGCTGACCACCAGTCGGATTTTCTAAAGTAACTTGATCGTGAATGCGTTGTCCATTCAAGTCAACTGTAAGTATCATTCCGACCAAATTAATGTCCATAATTTGCCATTCTCCAGCCGGTTTAGTGGCTTCCATATCAACTCGTTTGAAATTATAAATAGCACCATTTTCAGCCGGATAATCGTAAGTTTTTCCTAATGAATCCAGAATTTGTAATTCATATCGACCACGTAAATATATACCACTATTACTATCTTCAGGAAAAATATATTCTATGTGAAGATCAAAGTCTCCAAAATCATCTTCGGTAAGAATATCAACAGCACTAGCTGTATTAACCAAAAGCCCATCCTCAACAGCCCATGCATGGTCTTTATCAGTATGGCGCATTCGCCAACCACTTAAATCAGTACCATTAAATAAGTCGTTCCACTCAGACATAACACATACCTCTTTTTGAATTATTTACTATTAGGATCTTTGCCAATTAGATACTCAGCTAGTTCTTCAACAGCCTGCTCGCATGTCAAGGCTCGACCTCCTAATATTGGTTCACCCAATCTAATCAATCCAACATCAGTATAAATTTTCAGAAACAACCAGCGGGCTTAACTAAAAAGGTTTCGAGACATCTTATTTTTCATCACCCCTCTCAGC
>CAYVHK010000069.1:0-1553 GCA_964451145.1 uncultured bacterium
AGTTTAGGTGTAATCGATACTATGAGCCGATCAGTTGTCCAAGAGATTCCTGTGGGACCTTCTCCAATACGAGTGGCTGTTAGTAAAGGATTTCATCAGCATCCAGACCTCATTTATGTAGTTAATCAAGGAGATTCAACTATAACTATGATTGAATCCCGGGAGACTGGCGAAGAGTGGCAGGCACAAGTAGCACCTGAACCAATTAAGGTCGGATTTATGCCATTTGGCATTTGTGCAATACAAGATAAAGTATACGTAGTAATTCGAGAAAATTTCGCGGTTGACGTGTTGGAGTTTTAGTTGTGATCCAACCTGAAATTTAATTTATTTTAGTATTCAGATTTTATTATCATGTCATTTTCTGGTCTAATTTTTCTATTATAAGTTCTAAATCTTTCTTTATACGTTTGATATTCGAATTGTTATGAAAACTACTCAACTAAGCAATAGTGTTGCCAAATTACCATTCAGTGGAAAAGATTCTAGCCTACACTGGCAAACAAAGAATTTTGAAAAAGCCTAGTGATACCTACTCGATTATTGCTGGCATCAAACTTACGACTTTGATAAACTAATTCATCTCTTATACATAAGATTATTATAAAAAATGATCATCAAAGAGGAAAAAGGAACTGTTATGCAACTGAGATTCGGGCAGGAAACACCACATGTCATAAATATTGGAGCTGAAGGGGTTGGCACTATCTCACGTTATGTCTGGTATCCTGGCCTGCATCCTCATATTACTTGTTTATTAGGACCCGGTAAACGTAACGTATTGGAAAATCAGCCGGCCGATCATCTACACCATCACGGGGTATGTTTTTCACATGGTGTTGTCAACGATCACCTTGATTTTTATCTCTATCGTGATAAACGTAATTTGGGACAAATCAACCTAGTGAACACCGTTCAAACCGAAACTGAGGATAACGTAGGTATTCTAGCACACAATAGTGAATGGGTGGCTCCTGAGGGCAATATTTTAATTAGAGATCATCGCTCCTATCGTTGGGAATTGCTTAGCAATGGTGAGCTCTATTTGGATACTTTTATTTGTCTGAATACGGTCGATCAACAAGTTGTTTTCCATCCAACTAACGAATCTGGGATGCCGTTGGTTCGACCAGCTGATTGGTTAGTTGCCAATCACGGAGGAATACTGACTGATAGTGAAGGTCGACGTGGAGAAAAGGAGATGGTTGGTCAACCTGCTCGTTGGATCGATGAATCGGCCAAAACCGATGGCATGTTGATTGGTCTTTCAATTTTAGATCATCCCTCTAATCCTGTTCCTGCTCACTGGTTTGCTAGAGATTACGGACCATTATCTCCAAACTATAACTATTTTACTGGGCCGATTGAACTGAATGTTGGCGATCAACTTAACTTAAAATATCGAATTTTTGTTCATGCTGGTGCTGGTGAACCCGATCGGATTAACGCTGAATATGACAAATTTGCTCGAGCTTAAATTGTTGTGAACGGAATTTTAGACTAGGGAAAATTAGATGAATAAATACCGAGTTGGGATTGTCGGTTGTGGAGGT
>CAYVHK010000069.1:1563-11241 GCA_964451145.1 uncultured bacterium
CGGGCAGAATTATGGTCGTTATTCGGACAATTTTGAGATTGTTGCTGCGGCAGATGTAAGTCAAGAATCAGTTGACAAATACTCTCAGGAGTTCGGAGTTGCTAGTGCGTATACTGACTATCAGAAAATGCTAACGGACGAGGATTTGGATGTAGTAACAGTTTGTACTTGGCAGGGTACACATGCTGAAATCACGGTGGCTGCGGCTGAGAGTGGTGTTAAAGGTATTTTGTGCGAGAAGCCGATGGCAGTTAATTTAGGCCAAGCTGATGCTATGATTGAAGCTTGCGAAAAAAACAAAGTTAAATTGGTGATCGGTCATCAACGTCGTTTTGAGGCCCTCTATCCGGAAGCCTGCCGTGTTCTGGCTGATGGTGTAATCGGTCAGCCAATTTCAGTAATTAGGCGAGTCGGTAGTGGGTTATTGAATTGGGGAACACATGTCATAGACTTGACTCGCCTAATTTTGGGTGATCCAGCTACTAGCTGGGTTATTGGGCAAGTAGAGCGAAAAACTGACCGTTACGAAAGGCGTTGTCGCATTGAAGATCTTTGCATGGGTTTGATATGTTTTGAAAACGATACAAGACTGATTCTAGAAATTGATATGCCCAAACCACATCTGAATAACATTCTGATTCAAGGGTCAGACGGGGTGATGAGCTCGGATGGTGGAAAATTGAAATACCTAAATGGCCAGTCAAATGGTTGGCAGATTGTTGAGCCGAAATCAGATGGCCGAGATCTATGGTCAGAATTCAAACTATGGTTAGACGGTGAAATCGATGATCACCGATGTAGTGGTCGTCAGGCGCGTGGTACAGTTGAAATTATGATGGCTATTTATGAGTCAGTTCGTATAAGAGGTTTAGTCCACATTCCTTTTCAAACGTCCGAGTCACCTCTGGAGTTGTTGATAGATAGTGGTATGTTGCCAGTAGAACGACCCGGCAAGTACGACATTCGTGTTCCATTTTAGAATGAAAATAGGAGTAGAATTCTATGCCAGTGTACGATTTTGAGTGTATTGATTGTGACATTATGTTTGAAGAAAAATTGCCTATCACCGAATCTGACAAGACGGTGAGTTGCCCTTTTTGTCAAAATGAAAACACTAAAAAAAGGCTGAGTATACCGACGGTATTTAAAAAACAGAATAGTTCTACAAGTGCCAGTACTAATCAGGCGCCAACACCGAGAAGGCATCGTTCAAGTTGCCCCTGCTGTTAGTAGCAACTTCCAGAGGTAAATAATAACATGTATGATGTTACGAAGTCACCAATCCCAATCACCATCCTCAGTGGCTTTCTAGGGGCTGGAAAAACCTCGTTACTTAACCACATTCTGCACAGCGATCATGGATTAAAAGTCGGTGTATTGATCAACGATTTCGGTGAAATCAATATCGACGCCGAATTGGTGGCTGGTGTGTCTGAGAACTCAGTCAGCCTGTCTAATGGCTGTGTTTGTTGTTCCATTCGAGACGATTTAGTTGAATCGATACTACAACTGTTAGATGGCCCTAATTGTCCTGAGTACTTAATACTGGAGACTAGTGGGGTGGCAGATCCAGTGGCGGTCACTATGACGTTTTTAGAAGGTCAACTTGAATCTCGAATTGAGATTGATAGCATTTTGACCGTGGTCGATGCCGATAATATTGGACAACTGGACAGCGAATACCAAGACTTAGCCCACGACCAAATTGGTATTGCTGACATTATAGTCTTGAACAAAGTTGATCTGGTTGATCAGACAAATTTAGAACGGGTTAAAACATGGGTGAAAGAAGTTGTGCCGAATGCTCGGATTATCGATACAACTCACGGTCAAGTTCCGCTAGAATTGGTCTTGGGTATTGGTCAGTTCAAGGTAGAAAGAGTAGCCAATCGCTCAGAGTCTGACATTCACGTACATAGTGCTGGCCACTCACAAGATGACAGCGATCATAATCACCATCATCACCACGACCACACACTGGTTTTTAGTACTTGGAGTTATAGTTCAGATCAACCACACTCTTACAAGTCTTTGCGTAAAGCAGTAGAATCTCTACCCACAACTATCTATCGGGCTAAAGGGATAGCCTTTTTGCATGAATCACCGGACCGTCGAGGTGTGTTTCAATTGGTTGGTCAACGAACACGAGTGTCTGTAAGTGATATGTGGGGTGAGCAAGCTCCTTATACTCATATTGTAGTCATTGGTAGTAATGACGGGGTTAACGCTGACGAACTGAATCAACGTTTTACAGCTTGTCAAGTTAGTGACTAAAGAGGATTGATGAAACCGACACAAATATTTTTCTATTTTAGTTTTGTTTGTTTATCTTGGCTAGGATTTATGTTAGGCTGTCAGCCGACTGATTCTAATACACACGAAAAAAAGGTTAAATCTAGGAAGGTTCATCAACATACTGCTCCACATGGTGGGACCTTGGTCGTTTTAGGGCACGAATTTGCTCATCTTGAACTAGTGTTGAATAAAGAGAAAGGGGAGCTAACTATCTATGTCTTAGACGGAGAAGCTCAAAACGGCGTTCGATTAACACAACCGACCATTGTCTTAGAAATGAAAACTGAGTTCACCGCTTCTGGTAATGAGTTAGAACTCCAAGCGATTGCTAATTCACTGTCAGGTGAAAAGGTCGGCGATTCTTCAGTCTTTATTGGGCGGTCGGACACATTAGTTTATCAAGACCGGTTTAGCATCGAAATCAAGCAAATTTCGGTTAAAGGACAAAATTTTCAAAATCTGTCTTTCCCTTTTCCTGAAGGAAACGAAACTGGTCACACTGAGCACAATCATGAACATGATCATTAAATTTGAACCCAGGAAAAATGTCAGCTAGGGGACAACAACTTGATCTTTTATTCCTCTACGGGACAAGCATGATTCGACCAGTGGTTGCTTTTGTCTCTTCCACTAACTATTACTCCTTCTTGATTCCATGCGAAATAGCCCCTCACATCGGGTGTACAGTAACGTAAGGTCAGACCACAACGCCGCCGGTTGGAGTGGTTAAAGTTAGAACTGTGAAGAAGTAAATCAGAATGAATTGAAATTTGACCAGCACTCAGTTCAACATTAACCGGGCTACCATAGTCCTCGGCTCTTTCAACCGTTTGGTTTAAAATGTTGTGTTCATTCGGATCACTAATCTGATACGGCAAATGTCCGTGTAGATGAGATCCGGACAGAAAACGCATACAACCATTATCCACATCTGCATCGTCGATAGCTAACCAAACAGTGACCGTTTTACTGGGTGTCAGCGGCCAGTAGGAAGCATCTTGATGCCATGCCACCATTTTTCCATCTTGGGGCATTTTACAGAAATAGTGTGCCCCCCAAGCAACGATATCATTCCCTAGCAGATCCTTCACATAGGCCACAATGCTAGGGTGAGTTAATAAATCGTAAGCTGTCTTGTACTTGAGATGAGCAGACAAAATTGAGTAGCTACCACCACCTGAATTCATCACTGAGGTTAATAATCGGTCGAATTCACTTCGATATAGGTTCATTTCCTCTTGGTTAAAGATACCAATACCAGTTAAATAACCATAACGATTGAAGCCATCGATTTGGTTGCAGTTAAGACTGGTTGGGTGATGATCTTTACTAATTGGCCAAAAACGCAAATCTCGTTTTAATTCGGCCAACTGATCCTGATCAGGAATAACTTTATTTTTTTGATTAGGTAAGGTTTGTAGTCTCTGATCTACTTCTGTTTTCATATGAAATGTCATTTAGCCAAAAATTTCAGCCGATGCCGAATGAATGGCTTGGCTAACCTTTTCAATACCCTCATCGCTCATCTCAGGATGAATGCCAATACAAATTGCTCGACCTAGATAATTCAGCGCCTGCGGACACATTTCATCCGAATATTCAATATCGCCGTAGGTTGGATGACTATAGGGTAAACCGTTGGGGTGATATGTTTTTTTCTGTAAGATATACTCCCAGCCAGGGTAGACGTGTTTGTCCCCGTTACCATGTCGATACATGGGCCCTGCCGACACACCATGTCGCCCCATCGATTCGCCAAACTGATTAGCTAAATCAGCTGTTGGCAGAAAAAAGACCAAAGTAGTTGCGGCATCCCCTTCTGCGTCGTGTAAGTGTCGGAGTTCAATCCCTTCTACGCCGCTGATGGCCCGACGTAGTTTTCCCTTCCGAATCCTCATATTATCGATAAAGCCATCCAAACGTCCCAACTGAACACCAGCCACTGCCCCCCTCATTTCATCCATTCGAAAATTCATACCGGGGAAAAAAGCATCGGTGTGTGATGAAATCCCCCAAAGATTGCCACCGTCACTAATCATTTGACTTCGATCGGCCAATCTCTGGTCGTCGCTAATAACGATGCCACCTTCACCAGTGGTGATAATTTTGCTTTGTTGCAAGCTAAAGCAACCGATATGGCCATGTGTTCCCAATCTTTTGCCACCATAACTAGCCCCAATAGCTTGAGCAACGTCTTCGATTATTATCAAGTCGTATGTATCAGCAATAGCTTGAATCGCCGACATATTGGACGGGACACCGATCATGTGCACCGGCATAATTGCTTTGGTTCTGGATGTAATTTTGGCTTCGATGTCTTTAGGATCAATGGTCAATGAGTTATCAATTTCGGCAATAATCGGCACAGCATTGGCAATTACTACTGAAGCTGGCGTTGCTACCCAAGTATATGCTGGTACAATCACCTCGTCTCCCAAACCGATACCGGCAGCGTAACAACCAATAATTAGCGAAGCCGTTCCGCCATTGGTAGCCAAGGCGTGTTTTGTGTTAAACTTCTCTCTGATGCCATGCTCAAAGTTGCTCACCGTCGAGTTGGCTGGACCGTAGCGACATAAACCACCGTTTTTCACCACTTCTAGAACGGCTTGTTGCTCTTCAACTCCAATATAATACATGGTTCAACCTCACAAAGTGTCAACTGATATTATATTCAGATTAACAAATTGTGCAAGGCTTGGTAAATTGTTATCGGAAAAGGAAATCAGAATAGGAGAATTACAATGTCAGTAGTATCTAGGTCGAATGGTTCAATCATATTTGGTTACGACGTAGAAAGTGCATCCTTGGCCACTAGCGGTTTTTTGCAAGGAGCCAAGCTGTTACATCAAAAACATGATGTACCATGGACTGTTTACTTGACCGGACAAACTCTGGTTACTCGAGTCGCAGATGTCCGTGCAGTAATAGATGATCCACTATTGTCAATTGGTCAACACACTTACAACCATGTATTGTTGAAATCGATTTATATGCAGCCAGGCGATGGGAAACCGATTCACGGACAATCCCCCAATTTCTTTCATCAAGGTGGCACATTAGAACAAATTCGGGAAGAGATCAGTAGTACTCAAAACTTGATTAGCGATCTGCTCGAGATCGAGTGTCAAGGGTTAACAGGACCTTGGGGTTACTACCGAGGTTTGGTTGATCGACCAGATGTTTTACAAGTTTTGTCTGACAATGGCATTCGGTGGATTCGCACCAACGCTCGTGATTACCGAGATTGCCAACCGACCCCCTTCAACGAGCAACCGTTTTTCTACGCTGATCAAGGTTTTCCCGATATTTTGGAGCTTGGTGTTCAGGGTTATCAAGACGATTTTTATTGGGAGAGGTTTGACAATCGGCAATTTGGCGATACCTACCGAGATTATTTGTTCGCCATGTTGGAAAAAGTAGCAAAAGAAAATTTAGTCTGGAATGTCTGTTCGCATGACCATGGCACTGTCGATGTGGAAAGCTTTTCTCAGACCAAAGGAGCTTGGATTGAAGAACTCATTGTGCAAGCCAAAGCCTTGGGAATCGACTTTACCGCTCCTCCTGACTTATACACAGAAATGATAGCTTAGGATTGAAAGGAAGTTCTTATAGATGAAACAAATTGGTTGCAGTACATTGTTGTATCGTCACTTTAGTTTAGCTCAGGCTTTGAATGGTATTCGACAGGCTGGGGGGTATGCGGTTGAATTGTGTGGTCGCCCGGCAGTTGGCAAGCAATCTACACATTTAGATCTCAAGCAAGGCGATCAATTTGACGACCACTGTAAAGTTATTGACGAATTAATAGTTCAAAACAGTCTGTGGATCGAGTCAATCGCTGTCAGTGGCCATCAGCTCGACCAGCCACTGGTATTGGAACGATTAACCACCGCTGCCCACCTACTGAATGTGGAAACGATAACGGTCAGTTCGGGTGGCTTAGCCCATAATGATGCCAGTTTTTCTCAGTTTATTGAGAAAGTCAATCGAGTCAGTCTTGCACTAGCTGGGTCCAAAATCCGTCTGTCGATCAAGCCCAGAGTAGGTCGATCTGTCTGCGATATATCGTCTATCCAAAGATTAATGACAGAAGTAAATCAGCAGTGGGTTGGTATCAACTTTGACCCAACCCACCTTTATCGTTCACAAGTGGATCCCGTCCAAGCTATTACTGACCTACAACCATATATTTTAAATCTGAGAATTAGAGATCACCAACTGAGTCAAGAAGCCAAGGTTGGACCGGTAGAGACGCAAATACCGGGTAACGGTGTTCTGGACTTAGCTGGTATGACAAACAAAATGAAGCAACTGCCAACTATATCGGCAGTGGTTCTAGAGATCATTCGTCTACACAAGCCTCCCAAACCATCTCTTGAAGAGGTACAGCAGATTGTTACCACATCTTTCAACTACTTGAAGCCAATGCTGTTTGAATATGTGGCGACTCCAATGACGACCATTATTTAACCAAATTTTACGAAAAAAACTGGAAATTAAAATTGAAAATTACAGCTATCGAATCCTATATTGTGGTTGCCCCTGATCTAAGGGAAGATGCAACCAGTTCTTCACAAGATAATATTGTGGTTGTTGTTCACACTGACGCCGGTATTTTTGGTGTTGGTGAAACTGATACAGGCCCTTGGATTGCCAAATCTGTAATTGAGTCACCTGGCTCGCATTCTATGGCACTGGGTATCAAAGATCTATTAATCGGTCAAGATCCATTAGATACTTCTGCCCTTTGGCATAAGATGTACGTTGGTACTTGCATGTCTACCCGACGAGGTGCTGGGATGTGTGCTATTGGCGCAATTGATATGGCTTTGTGGGATATCAAAGGCAAAGCTCTTGGTCAACCGGTTTATAAACTGTTGGGCGGAGCTTACATTGACCAAATTGTCCCCTATGCCAGTTTGCAACCACACGGCGATAGTGTTAATCAGTATCGAGACAGCCTAGTTGATTGGCTTAAAAAAGCAAAGTCCCATGGTTTTCAAGCAGCTAAATTGGAATGTACGTTAGGTGGACCCTACGCTCACACCGGCTTGCGAGGCTCGGATGAGGAGATGACAGACATCATCACTGCTTGTCGGGAAGCTGTAGAAAAGGATTTTATTTTGATGGTTGACGTCCAGTACTTATGGCGGGATGCTAAAAGTGCCTTGCGAACCATTCGAAATTGGGAACATCTAGACCTATTTTTTTTAGAAACGCCTCTACTAGTTGATAATCTAGAGGGATACGCTACTTTATCCAGAGAAGCTCCGATGCGAATTGCTGCCGGTGAGTGGCTGAATTCTCGTTACGAATTTTTGGAATTGATGGACAAAGGTTTGATTGATGTGGCTCAACCAGATGTCGGTCGAGTGGGTGGGTTAACAGAAGCTATGCGAGTTTGCCATTTAGCTGAAGATCGTGGTCGCTTAATTGTGCCGCACTGTTGGAATTCTGGCATTGGTATTTCAGCATCAGCTCATTTGGCAACTGCTATTCCTCACTGTCCTTTTATCGAGTACTTACCACCAGATTTGACAGACTCACCGTTGCGAACTGAATTGGCTGACGATGGTTTAACTATGACCAACGGTGTATTGCAACTACCAGAAAAGCCGGGTTTAGGTGTTGACCTCAACTTTGAAGCTTTAGAGAAATTTCAGGCTAGTGAAATCGTCCTTTAGTTAATTAAAACCTCAATTGGTCTCACAATCTCGTTCGGTAATTTCAGTTAGGGCAATTTTTCTGGGGCTATGTTTAGTTCTTTTGGTTTGTAGCATTGTCTCCTACGCCGAACTGGTTATTGCCGATATCCAGATCGGTTTTTTACAGTTTCCGCCTGTTGTTATTGGCCTGTTCTTTTTTTTAGTTCTCAGCAACCGAGCAAAACTTATTAAACGGTTAGCACTCACCCAGCAAGAATTGCTACTAATCTATTGCATGATGGTGATAGCCTCTATGGTTTCATCCCGAGGATTGATGGAGAAACTATTACCGGCATTGGTATCTGTTAACTATTTTGCCAATTCGACTAATAACTGGGCCGAATTGTTCTTTCCTCATATTCATCCTTGGCTGGTTCCATTTGATCTGGAAATTTTAGCACCTCAACCTGTCAGTATTGATTTTTATGAGCAGATCGATGACACTAGTTCAATTGTTTGGTCCAAATGGTTGGTACCGGTATTGGCTTGGGGGGGGTTGTCGTTACTGATTTTTTTGGCCTACTTGAGTTTGGCTACCATACTTCGTCAGCAATGGGTCGAAAATGAAAAGCTCACCTTTCCCTTAACCCAGTTGCCAATCGAGTTTGTTCGTAGTGAAAACAGATTGTTTCACCAACCTTACATCTGGTTTGGTGTCGCTCTACCAGCTGTTATTTTTGGCCTTAATGGTCTAAATCAGATTTTTCCGCAAATACCCAGTATTCCACTCCGCTATTCTTTGAATGCGTACTTTACTGAAAAACCATGGCAGGCTATTTCTTATACGCAACTATTTGTCTCTTTCGCCGCGGTTGGTTTTTTCTATCTCTTGCCGACCCAACTTTTATTTAGCCTTTGGTTGTTTTTTTGGTTTACTCGATTCCAAGATATTACAGCTTCTGTGCTAGGTCTTCGGGTCAGTAATATGCCACTATACCCCACTCGATTTCACCTAGGTTATCAAGTAATGGGAGCTTATGTTGTTTTGGTGATTAGCTACTTGTACACTGGTTGGCCATATTTGCAAACAGTTTTTGCAACACTATTCGATAAACAACGTTCCAGTTCTGATAATTTGATACCTTTCGCTGTTTGGGGACTGATACTTAGTCTAGTTGGGGCAGTAATTTGGTTAGTTTGGGTTGGTATGAGCCCGTTACTAGCTATATTTGAGATCGGAGTTGTCGTTATTTTAGTAGCTATTGTAATGGCTCGAAGTACTGCTGAAGCTGGGATGTTAATGACTGAGACCTCTTTCCGTCCCATCGATGTCTACCAACTGTTTTCGACGAAATCCTCACTGGGACCGCAAAACCTGACTGTACTCAGTTTTTTCGATACCATTTTTACCCGAGACCTTAGGGGACTGGTCTTAACTGGTTTTTTGGATGGATTGAAAATTGGCCGTAGCGTAAGGCTTAATCGGTCTTGGTTACTATTTGCTGTTAGTGCAACCGTCTTGGTCGCCTTCTGTTGTGCAGCTTTGATTCAAATATACTTGCCATACAAGTTCGGTGGAAATTATATGTACTCCTATGCCTACACAGGGAATCCAGTTTGGGCTTTTCGAGACACAGTTTCCGCCATCGAAGGGTTTGATGCTGAATATAACATCGTCGGACCAATTTCCTTTATTATTGGTATGTTAATTACTATTATTCTAGTGTTTTGCCGA
>CAYVHK010000069.1:11251-20850 GCA_964451145.1 uncultured bacterium
ATTGGTGGTGGCCACTCCAACCGTTAGGTTACGCTCTGTCCACTTCATGGACGCTCATCGTATTTTGGTTTCCTATTCTAGTTGCTTGGGTGCTGAAATCACTAGTATTGTACATCGGAGGGATTCAAAAATACCGAAGGTTTCAGCCTTTTTTTATGGGTTTGATTTTAGGTGAGTTTAGTATGGCTGTTATTTGGACGGCTATCAGCTATTTTATGCGAACTCCAGCTCCGTTCTTTCCGTGGCCTTAAACTAAGTTTTTTAATTGAAAAAGAGGCACTTAAGCACTTATAGTTATAATTATGAAACAGAAAAAATATGATCTGAAGACTCGTATTATCTCAAATCAAAAAGTGGCGGAAGATCATTATATCCTTTATTGCCACTGTCCTGAAATTGCCAATTCTGCTCAACCAGGTCAATTTATTCATGTCTTGTTTGATTCAGGTAGTGGGCTACTATTACGGCGACCATTTACCATTTATACTGTCGAAGGCCAACAGATTTCCATGCTGTATCAAGTTATTGGTGAAGGGACGTCCATTCTATCTGAAATGAAGCCTGGTGTGGCTATACAAATTCTGGGGCCTTTAGGTAATACTTTCTCAATCGCCCACGAACTAGACATGGCAATTGTAGTCGGCGGTGGAGCTGGTATAGCATCTTTGATGCTACTAATAACCGAATTGAAAAAACGGCAAATTGAAACTAGTATTTTAATTGGATCAATGAACCAATCCAGATTATTAAGTCAGATTGATATCCAAAAGCTTGGAATAACTCCACAAATCGCTACCAATGATGGCAGTGTTGGTTATCGGGGATTTGTTACTGATTTGTTGTCAGAATTACTCCTTAAGACAATCAGGCAGGAAATAACGGTATTCACTTGTGGCCCATATGGTATGTTGCAAACTGTTGCCGATATATGCAAAGATTTTGATGTGGCTTGCCAAGTAGCAATGGAAAATCGAATGGGATGTGCACTAGGCGTTTGCTTGGGTTGTGTCTGTAAAGTTCGACTAGAATCTAATAGTAAAGAGTTTAGTTATCAAAGGGTTTGCACCGAAGGTCCTGTGTTTTCTGCCCCTGAGATTATTTGGAATATTTAAAATGAATCAAACCAAGAATTGGAACAATCGACAGATAAGCGACTTTGAAGGTGTTGTATTCGATATGGATGGTCTATTATTGGATACCGAACGCATTTCCTATCGTTCGTTTCTAGAGACTTGTCAGGAGTATGGTTTTGATAATATAAAACAAACGGAGGCTGTCTACCGACAGTGTATTGGTTCTAATAGCACTAGGCTTCAGTTAATTCTAAAAGATGAGTTTGGGCCGATGTTACCAAATGACTTCTACCGTCGGTGGCGTGAAATTTATGGTCATGATGTCTACCAAAAATCTCCCCCAATTAAAAAAGGTGTTTTGCCCTTACTTCAATTTTTACAGTCAAAAAATCTACCATTAGCGGTTGCAACATCGACTAAATTTTCCAATGCAATTAAAAAGTTAAAATCAACAAACCTGTTATTTTTTTTTCAGACTGTAGTTGGCGGTGATCAGGTAGAAGAAAGTAAACCAGCACCTGAGATTTACCAAAAAACTGCCCAATTGTTACAAGTCTCGACTGATTCCTGTTTGGCACTAGAAGACAGTAGTAACGGAGTTCGGTCTGCCCATCAAGCCGGTATGTTCGTTATCCAAATACCGGATATGTTGCCGCCACCCGATTCAGTACAAAAATTAAAACGATGGATATCTTTGCCCTCTTTAATCGAGGTTCATCAACTTTTACAAAATATCAGTTAGGAGGCCAAAACATTAGGTAAATTGTTAACATTACGATTGGGATACCGATATACATAATTTAAAAAAAACTTAATCCCATTTTTAAAATTCCGACTTTATTGAATGTTAATTGAGTTTAGGTTGCCACAAATATAAAAAAGGCGTGTCAAGATGACACGCCTTTTACAAACACAAATATCGGAGTATTTACTTAACCGTAGCGCTCGCCCCAACTGCTTCGAGTTTTTCCTTGATCTCCTCGGCTTCTTCCTTGCTAGTGCCTTCTTTTATAACATTAGGAGCCCCTTCCACGGCCTCCTTGGCTTCACGTAAACCTAAACCTGTAATTGCGCGAACCTCTTTGATAACCTTAATTTTTTGGTCGCCAATTTCAGTCAGTTCAACGTCAAATTCGGTTTGTTCTTCCTCTACAGCCTCAGCGCTTGCCTCGCCGGCAGCACCCATTGGCATCATACCTGCTGCCATAACAGGAGCAGCGGCGCTAACACCAAACTTCTCTTCAATTGCTTTGACGAGTTCAGACAACTCCAAAACTGTCATTTCACTTATTTGATCCACCAATTCTTGAACATCAGCCATTTTTTTCTCCTTAGGTTAAAGTTCGTATGCTCGTCGGCATCCGAACGGTTGATTCTATGATTCTGATTTTTGATCTGCAACGGCTTGCAATAAACTAGCAAGTTTTCGGGGTTGATCATTCAATGAGTTGACAACACCAGCAAGATCTCTCATAGGTGCTGCCAAGACTTGAGCAATCGCATTGATCGGTGCTTTCAAAGCGACGGCTACTTGGGTTCTGAGCTGATCTTTGGACAACATGTTGACCAAATTTTCTGTTGTTGTTTGGTCAATTACCTGCCCCCCGAGTATGCCTCCCTTGATTTTAAGTGCCTCGTTTTCTTCTTCTTCACTGAATTCAACGAGTGCCTTCGTTAAGCTTGCCGGATCATCACTAATAGCAACAGCAGTTGTACCTTTAAGATACGGTTCAAGCCCTTCAATACCCAAGTTATCGGCACTGACTTGAATCAGCCGATTTTTATAAACTTTATATTGAACACCGGATTCCCGAAGTATATCCCGCAACCTTCCCATTTGTGAAACGGTCAACCCTTCGTAGGCAGTTAGTACTGCCACTTCAGCTTGTTCTAGTCGCTGTGTAATTTCAGCTACTTGTTCAATATTTTTTTGATTTGGCATTTACCAATTTTCCTTAAGAAATCCCTCCGACATTTGGGGAGAGGTTAAACTTATCGGCAAAAAAAAACCTCCAATTACTGGAGGCAGAAGTTCAATCTTAGAGCGTACGACTAAAATTGAAACCAGCCTCGGTCGGCAATTTTAAGCGACTTCACGCACCGACTGTCTACGACTACAAATTAAAATATGATTTATCCCTGACAATAACCCTAGCTAGTAATAAAAATCAAGCAAATGATTGCAAATCAACGCGAATTCCAGCCCCCATGGTAGAGGAAATTGAAACGCTTTTTAGGTAGCGGCCTTTAACTGTTGATGGGCGCGTCCGAATTAAGGTTCCCATGACTGCTTGAATATTGTCTTCGATTTTTTCTTTTTCAAAAGAGGCTTTCCCAACAGGAACGTGAATAATACCCGATTCCCTTTCAACACGATATTCAATTTGACCAGCTTTGATATTATTAACTACATCAGCAACATCATTAGTTACGGTACCTGTCTTGGCATTTGGCATTAGTCCTCGGGGACCTAAAATTCGCCCCAGCTTAGGAGTAATTCGACGCATCAGATCTGGTGTCGCAACAGTGGAGTCAAATTCCATCCAACCATCTGCAATCTTATCAACTAAATCATCTACACCAACTTCATCAGCCCCGGCATCCAGTGCGGCTTGGGCATTTTCTCCTTCTGCGAAAACCACTACTCTTACCTGTTTACCGGTTCCATGTGGTAAGGAAATGGTACCCCGCAAGTTCTGATCAGCTTGTTTCGCATCAATTCCCAAGTGAGCGGACAAGTCAACAGTCTCATCAAATTTAGCACTGGCATTGTTCTTCAAAATATCAACTGCTACATCTACCGCGTAAACTTGATTTCTATCAATATTCTCACTAGCTTTTTTAAATCTTTTGCTACGTTTTCCCATCTCTGCTCTCCTGATTTTCTGTAATTATTCGCTAACTAGTAAACCCATGCTCCGAGCGGTTCCTGCCACCATCCGCATTGCCGATTCTACACTGGTTGTATTAAGATCATTGAGCTTAACTTTAGCGATTTCTTCTAGATCTTGGGGAGTAACAGTACCAACCTTATTTTTATTGGGTTCTCCAGATCCCTTCGCCAATTTTGCTGCCTGTTTCAACAACACGGCTGTTGGCGGAGACTTCACTTCGAAAGTGTAAGACCGATCCGCATAGCAAGTAACAATTGTGGTGACAATTAAACCAGACTGATGTTGGGTTTGTGCGTTGAAAGACTTAACAAACTCCTGCAAGTTAATTGCATATGGGGCTAGGCTTGGTCCTACGGGGGGCTGCGGTGTTGCTTGACCCGATACCAATTGTAGTTTAACTTCGCCTGCGATCTTCTTTGCCATTTCGTAAGTATCCTTATTTCTTTAGTAATTCCTATCTATTCTAACTTTTCAACTTCAAAAAATTCGAGATCAAAAGGGGTAATCCGACCAAAAATAGAGATATTCAAATGCAAACGTCGTTTGTCAGTATCGACACGGTTGACTTCGGCTACAAAACCACGAAACGGTCCCTCGATTACGCGAACCTGATCACCAGAAATATAATCGACTATATCAATATCTTCTTCCTGTTCGGCTGGAGCATCTAGGATTGTTGAAACTTCTTCCGGACTTAGTGTATTAGGCTTAGATCCGCCTCCACCAATAAAACCCATGATGCTAGGAGTATCTTGAATCAATGACCAGCAACTTCGAGCTTCATTGTCATCTGAATCAGACTGAATTGCTTTTTGTGTTTCTATCAATATATTTCCATGGAAGGAAGGGCGTTCAACAGTTCTCCGCTTACCATCTTTAATTTCAGTAAATTCTTTGAGAGGGATGACAACCTGTGTTAAGAAACTATCGAGTTTCAGGGCAATTGCACGCTGTTCCAAATTTAGCTTAACTTTTTTTTCGTGTCCAGAATAAATGTGAAGAATGTACCAGAAAGTTGACATTGAATATCTCGATCGAACTAGAACTACAGAAACAGACTGCGGAGCCAAGCGATACCAAAACCGGTTACCGGGCCACCTGCGGTCAAATGAAGAACAACAGCAATGGTTACTGGAATTATACCTATAACGATGGAAAATTTCCAATCGTCCATAAGACGACTAAAAATGAACGGAATAGCAAATGGTAGCACTGCTAGTAGAACAAACCCAGGAGTAACGAGATCAGTGATTTCTCTTGACGCACCAGTCCACCGAGGCAACTGATCGGCACCATCTACCAACCACAAAAAAGCGATCAATATCGCGGTAGCAGTGATGACAACTAATGAGTTACCACGCACCTCTTTCCATTCTGGCTTGGAAACTTTAGTCCACTCATTCTGAATATCTTGGAAATACCTTTTTGTTTTTGCGATCATTATAAATTTCCGCGACCCACACTAAAATAAACACAACTACGGTGCAATAGAAAGACAGGCCAGAAAGGACTCGAACCTTCAACCCCCGGTTTTGGAGACCGGTGCTCTGCCAATTGAGCTACTAGCCTGCAAGTTAGGCAATTTAACCTGCCTAGTTACACATTTGATAAGCTGATGGCGGGGATTGAACCCGCGACCTCCTCCTTACCAAGGAGGTGCTCTACCACTGAGCTACATCAGCACCAACGGACAAAAGCGGGTGATGAGAATCGAACTCACGTGACTGGCTTGGAAGGCCAGTGCTTTACCACTAAGCTACACCCGCAATTTTGCTTGCTGTAAAATGTGGGGAGGGACGGATTCGAACCGCCGAAACCTGAGGTGCCAGATTTACAGTCTGGTGCGTTTAACCACTTCGCTACCTCCCCAATAGAGCAAGCTGATGAGAGGACTTGAACCTCCAACCTGCTGATTACAAATCAGCTGCTCTGCCAATTGAGCTACATCAGCTCATAGCGAGGTGGAATTATATCCATTGCTATTTTTGATTGTCAAGATGATTTTAATTGCTGATTGTAACTAAACCTATCCCGACTGCTATGATACACCTTAATTATCAACCAGACATAACTTCTTTTACCTTTTCTACAATACAGTCAGAATTTATACCGAAAACTTGCAATAGTTCATCTGGTTCGCCAGATCGGGGAATGCCATTAACGGCTAACTTATGAACAACAGTTCCATGTTGGGATACCGCACTTTGTACGGCTTCACCAATTCCTCCCTCTGGGTAGTGATCCTCGACAGTAATAATGATGTTACCTGTACTTTTGGCGGACTGGTTTAAAGTCATTTCATCTATGGGTTTTACCGAATAGAGATCAATTACTCGAATCAAGATATCATCTTTTTTTAATTTTTGGTAAGCCTTCAATATTTCGTGAACGGTTACACCAGCTCCCACGACTGTTAATTGGTCTTTTTGACTCGATTTAAGTATTTTGCTCCCACCAATCGGAAAGGTTTCTTCATTGTTGTAAATGACAGCAGTTTTTGGTCGAGAGGTTCTGAGAAATACGATACCATTGTATGTGGCTGATTCTGCTACTAGTCGTTCTGTTGCTACCGGATCGCTGGGATAGAGCACAGCTGCTCCGGGAATAGCTCTAAACATAGCTAAGTCCTCTAAACCCATTTGGGACGGACCATCTTCACCGATTGAAACTCCACAATGTGAACCGACATATTTGATATTAGCCTGAGAAATTGCTGACATTCGGATTTGGTCATATGCACGGGTAAAGAAAGCAGCAAACGTGGATACAAAAGGTATTTTACCCCTTTTTGACAGGCCAATACCAGTACCAACCAAGTTTTGTTCCGCAATATACATCTCGAAATATCGATTCTCATCAACTTCAAGAATCTGTTCCGCGTAAGTCGAATTTTTTGTATCCCCATCGAGTGCAACCACATTTGGGTTGGCCGTAGCTAATTTAGCCAGTGCATTGCCATACCCACTTCTTGTAGCAATGGCGTCCCCCAGTCGATAATTCGGGGGCTCGATATCGCTGATGGAGTTGGGTTGATTTGTGTTGGCCATTGGAGTGTGGATGGTAATCGGAACGTCTATGACTGGACCTAACTCTTTTAAGGCTTTTTCTAGTTGCTCACCGGCCGGGATTGCTTTTCCATGCCAGCCACTCACATTTTCTGTAAAAGATACACCTCGTCCCTTAAAGGTTTTGGCAACAATCATGGTTGGTCGGTTTTTTGTGTTTTTAGCTTCGTCTAATGCCGATATAATTTGGTCAATATCATGTCCATCAACACCAATGGCATTCCAACCAAACGAATTAAATCTTTGGCAATAAGAATCGACATCGAAATCATACATTGTTCGTTGACTTTGCCCGATACCATTGACATCAACAATGCCAACCAAATTATCAAGCTTATAATGTGATGCCAAGGCAACGGCCTCCCAAACACCACCTTCTGCAGTTTCACCATCACCCATGAGTACATAAACCCGATAATCTAATTCATCCAAATACTTGCCGTTAATCGCCATTCCGAGACCGACGCTTAACCCTTGTCCTAAAGAACCCGTGGCAACATCAACCCAAGGTAAACGTGGCGTTGGATGACCTTCTAAATCGCTGTCAATCTTTCGTAAATTAAGCAAATCATCAGTTTTAATAATACCGGCTTCCGCCCTTGCAGCATAAAGTAATGGTGCGGCATGGCCTTTGGATAAAACGAAACGATCATTATTAGGGTGATCGGCATGGCGAATATCGTATCGCATGGTGTGAAAAAATAGTACTGATACAATATCAGCAGCCGACATACAAGTTGTTGGGTGTCCTGAGCCAGATTCGGTTGTTGAGATGATGGAATGAATCCGTAAATTATTAGCTTTTTGAGCAAGTGCTGTTTTAATGTTTGTCATTGATAAATGTACCTACTTTTGAATTGCACTCCTTGGTTTAATTTGATCTGCTGTAAGCTTGCTTAATAAGACGGACTAAAATATCAGTCGCATGCATGATAGATTCTCGGTCTGCGTCGCTATTTGTGACCAAACGAACTTGTTGCATATCAAAATAGGATAACTTGATTCCTTCCACGCTAGCCTTTTTGACAAAATCTGGTGCTGAAATGCCAATTTTGTTGCTATTGAAAACTACTATATTGGTAGGAAAATGCGACGGATCTATTTCTAATTCTTCAATATCTGCCAGGCAATTGGCAATTAGTTGGGCGTGAAGGTGATCTTCAGCTAATCGATCAATCATTTTGGTCAAGGCAACGATTCCAGCCGCGGCCACAACACCTGATTGACGCATTCCACCACCAAGTCGTCGGCGTACTTGAATTGCTTGCTGAATAAAATCATTTGTGCCGACTAGTAGGGAACCGACTGGTGCAGATAAACCTTTAGACAAACAGAATGAAACAGAATCCACATACTGGGCAATTGACGAGGGTGAAACATCCAATGCATGAGCAGCATTAAAAATTCTAGCACCGTCTAAATGAACTGCAGTCTCGTGTTGATGGGCTAGCTGACAAACTGATTCCATTCGGTCTAACGCGATAGGTCGGCCACCGCGACGATTATGCGTACTTTCTAGGCATAACAGGCTCGTTTTTGGGAAGCGATCAACATTTCTCTGCAGATAATACATGATTTGTTCTGGGTCAGGACAACCAGTTGGGTGGTCAACGACAATTGGCATTACTCCTGCCAATGACGAAATCGCAGATGATTCATAATAGTAAATGTGAGCCTCAGCATCTACTATGGCAGTTTGACCTTGATCTGCGTGCGTCATTATGGCTACGTTGTTAGCCATTGTTCCGCTTGGCATAAAAAGGGCGGAATCTTTTCCCATCATTTCAGCTGCTAAATCTTGCAACTGATTAACACTCAAGTCCTCACCGTGGCAGTCATCCCCGACAATGGATTCCATCATTGCTTTACGCATCTCCTCTGTCGGTTTAGTAACTGTATCACTACGGAGATCCACGATTTTCATCGCTGACATTTAGACTAATTTGAAATTAATCTTCAGCCGATTGGTTGCCAAAAAACACTGTTAACCGACGTTCAGCTGCTAAGGAAAGGTAATGAAGTCGATGATTGTTCACTAGATCCTGAAACAAATCGACAGCCAGATCTGATTGTTCGATTTTTAAGTAAGATTCAGCTAACCAATACTTGGATTTTGCCTGAGAGTCATCTGGTTCAGAAACCCGAATTGAACCGGACTGAGAAACTTGCGTATCTTCCTTCCCATTGTCTTGAGCATAAGCCAGCGATTGCTGAAAATAGTTAGCAGCGGACTCAAAATCCTGGTCTTGATGATAAGCTTTAAAAGCTAAATACAGACTTGTATTGTCGCCATCTAGAAAATCTAAACTAGTGCTAATATCAAATGGATCAGACAGGTCTTCGATGATGTCGTCTTCTGGATTTTCTTCTTCCAAGACTTCAATGTTTATTTTGTTTACCATAAACTTACCTCTTGATATAGACTTTTCCTGCCGGGATTTCAAGCAATTTTATCAATTAGCAATCCACCGCCACGAAGTTGCCCCCTAGCGTCTCGACTAATTTTACGCATCGTATCAACGTTGTGAGACCGTCGTGTTAGTTGGAGTTGACGGCTACGTTGAATG